>NZ_QAIQ01000608.1 GCF_003061105.1 Arthrobacter sp. HMWF013 | reverse complement strand
GAATCCAAACTGCGGGGCCGTGTTGATCGCGCGGACCGCCGCACCCATACCGACCCGCGGATTCCGCCACAGGATGGTCAGGCTTGAGGCCAGCGTCGCCAGGGGCTTTTCACTCTCAGGGGCAAGCCGTGAAAATCCGGTGCATTCCCGCACCGTGCCCAGAACTACAAAGCCGCCAAGAATGACCAGGCCAAGGGAGATCCACAGGGTATTGAAAGCCCCTACCGCGGGAATGGTTGCGCTTGCGAGCAGCGAGCCCAGCGTCGGAAGACCGCCCGTGAACGCAAACCAAAACCATCCCACAGCAGATCCCAGCCGCCGCGTCGGGGTGGAAGCCGCGATCCAAACCAGAAAACCATAAGCAAAGAGCGGGTATCCCAGCCCCCGCAGACCGTAACTCACCAGGAGTAACGTGAAGTCCATTGAGGGCAAAGCCACTGCAAGAACAAGTACCTGGAAAAAGACCCAGAGCACGAGCCCAAGGATCATCACCCGGCGCGGACCCCAAAGATCCGACAACGCGCCGGAAGCCCATGCAGCCACGCCTGCGGCGACCCCGTACACGGTGAACAGGAGCCCGACCTGCCCCTGCTCAAGTCCGCGGTCCAGAAGGAACGTGGAGAGATAGCCGGACTCAACTCCGTCCCCGATCATGAAAATAAGCAAGCCCACAAAGCCCCAACGCAGAGCATGGGGCATACCGACCCGGTCTGCCCACGAAGAGGGAACTTCGATGAGCGGCGCTGGCGATGAGGCTGTTGAGGAAGCGGACGAAGCTGCCATTGCATTCTCCTAGATGGCGCGGCGCTGACCGCTTCTTTGCGGAAGGCTTCAGTTGCTCGCGACGAGTGAAAGAGTATGTGACCCATCTAACGGCACAAACGTGGCTCATGTCAAGATTAACGTTATGACTAACATTTTTTCTGTTACAAACCTGCGTAGTGCCATGCCCCTCGAGCCCAAGGCAGGCCCCTCCCACCGCTGACCGGGCGCCCCTGCCTAAGCCTTGGGTGATGCCTTCCACGACCTACTGGAGACAGCAGGGAACGGCTCCGCCACACATTCCCTCAGCACGGCGCCGTACGGCTCCCTGACCAACCGGAGTCTGCGCTATTAACCCGAACGACTATCTCCTACATCCAAGGATTTTCATGCTCCCGGCGCCGGCACGCGGAACCGCAGCACCCGAAGGGGCCAGCGCCGGGCTCAGGTGAGCGCAGCGGTCGGTTCCTCCCTTTGCTTCCTTTCCCTTTCTCCCCTTTGGCTCCTTCCGTTACCCTTCTTGTTCTTCTTCTTTTACGCCTGTGTTGTGTTCATGCATGATCTGCATGACGGCGTCGTGGTCCCG
>NZ_QAIQ01000607.1 GCF_003061105.1 Arthrobacter sp. HMWF013 | reverse complement strand
GCCCAGCACAGACCTGCCGTTCTTCAAGCTGGACAACGTGGTGGTCACCCCGCACCTTGGGGCGTCCACCGATGAGGCCCAGGAAAAGGCCGGCGTCTCCGTCGCAAAGTCCGTGCGCCTGGCCCTGGCCGGCGAACTCGTTCCGGATGCAGTGAACGTGGCCGGCGGCGTGATCGCCCCCGACGTCCGCCCGGGCATTCCGCTGATCGAAAAGCTGGGCCGCATCTTCACCGCGCTGACCCACGCTTCCCTGACCCAGTTCGACGTCGAGGTGGCCGGCGAAATCTCGTCCCTGGACGTCAAGGTGCTCGAACTCGCCGCCTTGAAGGGGATCTTCGCTGACGTCGTGACCGAACAGGTTTCCTACGTCAACGCACCGGTCATCGCCGAGCAGCGCGGCATCAACGTCCGCCTGATCACCACGCCGGACACCGAGTCCTACCGCAACCTCCTCACCCTGCGCGGAGCCCTCAGCGACGGCACGCAGATTTCCGTCGCCGGCACCCTGACCGGCCCCAAGCAGGTCCAGAAGCTCGTGGGAATCAATGGCTTCGAGCTGGAAATCCCCATCAGCGAACACCTTGTGGTGGTTTCCTACGCCGACAGGCCGGGTGTGATCGGAACCATCGGGCACATCCTCGGCATGAACAACATCAACATTGCCGGTATGCAGGTGGCCCGCCAGGACGAGGGCGGCCAGGTGCTCGCACTGCTGACGATCGACAGTTCCGTTCCCCAGCAGGTACTCGATGCCATCAAGGCGGGCATCGGCGCCGAGATGGTCCGCGAAGTGGACCTCGAGGACTAAGAAACGCCGGGCGGCGCTCCCCGCTTGGGCGCGTCCGCATCCAGCCACGTATGATTGGCCGGTCTGCTTAAAGTGGTTGGGTCCCGGTCCGGGCCCAGCCGGCAGGCCGGCCATCACCTTTCGCACACTAAACGGTTAATCGCCGCTGCCCGTCTCCGGGCAGACTCATGTGTGCACACGCAATCCAGGTTTCAGGGAGCTCAATGAACGCCGTCCAGAGGTTCATCAGAAGCAAAGTGCTGCTGCTGACCGCGGCCATCTTGATCGCAGCCATGTGCTTGTCGGTCCTCGTCCAAGGCCAGTCTCAGGCCGCACTTAACAGGACGGTGGATGAGAACTCGCGCGGGCTCTACGACGTCCTGGTGCAGGCCAAGGCGGGCTCCGGCGCCCTGATGCAGCCGGAGATCGCAAACGGCGGCGGCGGGATCAGCTTTGACCAGCTCGAAGCCATCCGGAAGCTCACCGGAACCTCCGTTGCAGCCCCGATCAGCCTGGTCTCACGCGTCACGCAGAACCTGGAAGCGCCGCGGCTCGACGCCATGGACTACCTCGGGTACAACTCCGGCCTCGCCGGTACCGCCACCACCGATCAGGCGGCAGGCGCCACCGAGCCGGCGAAGTGGCCCGCAGCTGAGTCCGTGTTGACCGACGCCGCCAAGAAGTACCGGCTGACCGCCAGCGCCGTCAGCACCGACGGTG
>NZ_QAIQ01000072.1 GCF_003061105.1 Arthrobacter sp. HMWF013 | reverse complement strand
GTGCTGGTTGCCATGGCCCCTCTTCCCTGCTGCCGGCCCGGTTGGGCTTCCTTGCTGTCTGTCAGTGCGGGTGGCCCGGCCGGAACGGCTTTCGCCGCTCCGGCCGGGCCGCATACTGCTGTGCCCGCGTTTAGCTGCGCTTCGCTTTGCTACTCTGCGCGGCGTGCGGCGACACTGCGGGCTACGTTGACGCCGCCCACGAGCAGGGCCAGGGCCAAGGCGCCAAACCCGATGGTTGCTACCGTTGAGCCTGCCGATCCCATGCCTGCTGCTGCGGTATCGGACGAGCCGTCACGCGCTCCCGGTACTGACCCGGGTGAGGAATGAAGGCCTTCGATGGTCTGGACGGCCAGCTGGAGGTTCTTGTCGGCCAGGCTGCCCCAGGCGTACACGATGGTGTGCGTGCCTTCGCTGACGGTCACGTCAGCCGGGCCGATGACCGGGGCGGTGGTTCCGGTGGCGGCTACTGCTGCCGGGACGGTTCCGGGATCCAGGCTGAGGGTCTGCTCGTTGGGGTTGGCCAGGTTGGTGATGACGGGGGCGCCGCCGGCAAGGACATCAACTGCGGGGGCTGCTGCGGTGTGCCGGACAGTCAGTTTGCCCTTGCCCGCCGCGATCTGCGAGACATCGTTGGTGAAGAAGTTCGCCGTCGGCTTGCCTGCTGCATCGAGGTTTGCCACCGCCGTGTAGTTGCCGTTGGCAGCCAGCGTCACCGTAACCGGCCCGATGACAGGAGCCGAGGCGTCCGCGGCATCCGAGGCGGTAATGGCCAGTTCGTAGGCGCCGGCAGGCAAAGCCAGCGGCCCCGCCAAGGTTCCGGGGGTGAAATCGTCCAGGGTCCGGTCGCCGTTGACCCAGACATCCACGGTCAGTCCGGGAACGCCGTGCAGTACCGAAAGCTGGGCGTCGCCCTCGGCAGCCTGTGCCGGGCCGGCCAGAGCGATTGCTGCCGCAATTGCTGCTGCGCCCGCGCCTGCTGTGAAAATGCTTCTACGCATGTCCTGCTCCTTCATCGGCCCGCCTCGCGGGCATTTTTTGCTTACACCCCTACTACCGGCGCAGCATCGAATCCGGATGCACTTGCATGGAATTTTTCCAAAAAAAACTTTTCATGTCCCTGAGGGCTGGCTGGGACTGGCCGCCGGCGGAGCCGTGCTGGCCCGCAGCAGAAGCCCGGGAGTGACCACCGTGGAGCTGACGGAGGCTCCGGCCTCGATCTCCTTGAGCATGATGTCCATGCAGCGGCGCCCGAGTTCCTCGAAGTCCTGGCGGACAGTGGTGAGCGGCGGGCTGAAGTATGCGGATTCCGGCTGGTCGTCGAAGCCCACCACGGAGACGTCGTCGGGAACCCGGACTCCTGCCTCGTTGAAGGCACGCAGGATGCCCAGGGCCATCTGGTCATTGCCCACAAAAAGCGCCGTTGCTGAGCGTTCGGCCGCGAGCCGGCAGCCGATCTCGTAGCCGCTGCCCGCGCTCCAGTCGCCTTCGTGCAGCAGGTCGTGGGGGAGTCCGGCGTCCGCGAGCGCGCTGCGCCAGCCCTCGGCGCGGAGGGCTCCGTCAGTCCAGTCGGAGGGCCCGGCCACGTGGCCGATCCGCCGGTGGCCACATTCGATGAGATGCCCGACGGCGAGCTCGGCACCGCGCTTCTGGTCCACCATCGCGCCGCTCACGGCTGCGTTGCCCAGCGATCCGACAGCAATGACGGGAACGCCGGCGTTGTACTCCTCAAGGATTGCCAGGGTTTCGGAGTGCGGCACCAGTACGGCGATGCCGTCCACGGACTGGTCCGTGAAGTGCCGCAGTGCGTCGAAGATGGCGTCGCGGCTGACGGAGCGGAGGGCGGCGATGCTGACGAAATAGCCGGCGTCCCGTGCCGCCTGTTCCACGCCCAGCAGTGTGTTGGCCGGGCCGTATTGCGCGAGTTCGCTGCCCAGTACGCCGATGGTCTGCGAGCGCCTGGTCACCAGGCTGCGCGCCGCGGTGTTCCGGCGGTAGCCAAGCTCGGAGATGGCGGCCTCCACCTTTTCCCGGGTTGCTTTGCTGACGTTCGGGTGGTTGTTGATGACGCGGGACACCGTCTGGTGGGAGACCCCCGCGTGCTCAGCCACATCTTCAAGCCGCGGCAGGCGGGCGTCGCTTTTTTTCATGGGCCCATTGTGCGTGACCGGACAGGGGAATCGCGAATGGACCGTACCGGGGAACCTGGCCAGGTGGCAGACTGTGGCCATGAGTATCGAGCAGTGGTGGCCCAAACTGCAGCCTTCAACACGGGAATGGCTGATCCGGAACAATGGGGACGCGGTGCCGCCCGGGATCGTTGCCGAGATCAAAGATGCCGGCGGGATTGTTGACGGCGGGGAGTGGTGGGTTGGACAGGGTGAGGGGTCCGGCTTCTTTTTCTCCGACCGGGCGATCGATTGGATCGAGGCCGTGGCGAACGACGAAATGCCCGAAAACCCCTGATTTGCACGTCAACTAATGTTGACGAAGCCTCCATCCGTCAACTAATGTTGACGAATGGAGGTGGAACGCATGAAGACTCTTGTAGCGTCGATGGATGGCAAAGGTCCGGCCGAAGCGCTGTACGCCGTGGCTGAACTGCAGAAGGAAGTCGGACGGACTGAAGCATCCCTGGTCCGGAAGGCCCGTCAGGCCGGTTTGTCCTGGGAGGCCATTGCCCTGTGCCTGGGCGTCAGCAAACAGGCAGTGCACCGCAAATACGGGAAACAGTAAACGTCACTCCTGGGCCGGCGTACCGGCGTTCTGCCACAGTCCCATGACGTTGCCCTCGGGGTCCCGGAAGTAGGCATTCCAGCCCGAGCCTGGAACTTCCATCCTGCCCCGCACCGTTGCGCCGCCAAGACGGCCGATTCCGCCGTTGATGGATCCCGGTTCCAGGGGAACACCCTTGTCGTTCACCGGCGTGGTCATGGCAAGGCTGTACTCCATCTCCGGCGGAAGGACCTGGAAGTCCCAGCCGAACACTGTTGAGTAGAAGTTCCTCGCCCGTTCTTCGTCGTCCGCGGGAACCTCGAAATGTACTACTCCACCCATGGCAATCTCCTGCAGACCAGAAAGGGGATGACGCCGCGGTCCGGCGTCAGCTGTTTATCCTTTGGTGCCGGTTTCGATAGGGATCACCTCGATCCCTGCGCCCTGGCCGGTCACCACAAGGACGTTCGTCGCTGTGATGCCAGCCAAGGCAGAGACCAGCTGCGCTCCAGGCTCCGGCTCCCCGGGCAGGCCGCCCGCCGAGGGCGCCGGTCCGCGCCCGGCGCCGGCCCTTTTCCATACAGTGACCCTGGCACCGGTGGCGTCGGTGATCGCCTTGACCAGCGGCTCATGCCGTTCGGAGGTCACCAGGACGACGTGCCTGATGGTGCCGGCCTTGGTCGCCGCCGGCGCTGCGGCCGCCGCGGCGGCGAGGAGGACCCGCTCCCGGCGCCAGAGGGCAAAGTGATAGGCGGCCACAAAGCCCGCCGCCGTCAAAAGGCCCAGCGGCGCGCGGACGCGGTCCAGGAGACTGCCCTGGGAGACGTCACCGAGGAGGAATTCGAAGAGCCGGTAGCCAATCACCAGCAAGGCAATGAGCGCCACTACCGCGCTGACGCCGAAGAACACTATGAGATAGATGCGGCGGCCCGGCGGGATGGCCTCGGCCGTACGGGGCTGCCTGGCCGGCTTCCATGCCCGCCACCAGACGGGCCCGCCCACTAAGAGAGAGCTGAGGCCACCGAGCAGCAGGGTGCGGGTGCCGCCTCCCGCCAGGGGTGACACAGCCATGGCAAGCGCGGCATTGATCACCACGCCGACTCCGGAGGCGGCCGCCGCCAAGGCGACCCCTGCGGTCACCAGCAGGCCCGCGCGCCGGGTGGCAACAGAGCGGGCGCTCCCACTCACGCGGTGATACCGCCACACGAGGGCGCCGATGGCGAGGGCGGCGATGGCCGGGCCCAGGGGAGCCAGCAGTTCGTTCAGGGGCCCGGTCCTGTCGAACACCCACCTCAGGAGGACAAAAAGGGCGACGCCGGCCCCCACCAGTGCCGTGATGCCGGCCGCGAAGATCCCCGCGCCAATCAGTGCCACATCCACCAGGGTGGTCTGCAGTTTCCTGCCGCCGCCCCTGTACCAGTGCCACCACCAGATCACGCCGCCGCCGACCGCCCACACGAGCGCCCGGAGCAAGGGCTGCCACCACGATTCCGCCGCCGGGGTGAGGCTGACAAAGCCCCTGATGGCGACGTCGAGCAGGCCGCCCAGCACGGTGATGGCGGCGATGGCGCCTACCAGCAGTCCGTAGACCCACCCGATGACGGCGGGGATGTCGTCAAGATTAAGGGGATGTTTGACCGGGTGGCGCCACATCCAGCGGTGCCAGATCCAGATCGCCGCCCAGACCAGCCCCGTGGACAGGAGGCCGTGCCACTGCGGTTCCTGCCTGCCAATGAAGTTCGCCGCCATTCCCAGCAGTGACGTTGTGGAGACGAACAGGGAAACCGCGTAAACGGCTGTCAGGTACAGGCCCCACGCAGCCGTTCCGCGTTCTGCAGGATCTTCGAGCCTCTTCCAGACAAACCACCACAGGAGCGCGGCGAGGGGCCCGCCGATCAGCGTGAACGCAAGGGACCGGGACAAGCCGGCCACGTCAGCGGACGCCAGCACCGCTTCTGTGCTGAACAGCCGCTCCAGGAGTCCGCTGAGTCCGATCGCCGCGATGACCACCAAGGCAAACAAAAGTACGTACAGAATCAGGCGGCGGAGGGTCAGTTGCGCTGAGCCTGCCGGTGCAATTCCCGCGTCCAGCTGGGATGTCATGGCTTTACCGCCGGCCCGGAGCAGGACAGGAGCTGGTACGGTGCCTGGTCCACCATCCACTTGCCATCGGCCTTCACCAGGGAGAACCGGTCCTCCATCTCATATTCGGACGGTCCGAACGGGCCACCGGAGCCAGTGCTGACAACCACAGAGACCCGAACCAGCGCGGTGTTGTCCCTTTCGGTGGCGGAGATCAGGACGATGCGGGTGGGCAGCGGGCCGCTTTCGGCGAAGCCGCGGCACATGGAGCGTGCCGAGTCCGTGAGGTAGGAATCGGCGGTGGAGGTATCGCCGTCGATGACCGCGGTGCTGTACCGCTGGACCACCCCGGCGGGTGTCGACCCGTCCAGTGCCTCGGGCTCTCCGCGGGTGAAGACCACTGCCAACGCCACGATCACCAGGCAGGCAATGGCTGCGACGATGATGAGGAGGACCCGGTCAGGTTTTCGCGCGGCAGCGTTCATGCGGTCAGTATGGCGTACCGTCGGCCCACGTGGAGGTGTCTTCCGGCCCTGATTTCCGGTGTGCGGTCCCTAACGCGGCACGGCGAATCCGTGTCAGGATCAGGTATGCCAACCCGCCTCATGCTGCTCGACACCGCCTCCCTGTACTTCCGCGCCTTCTACGGACTTCCGGACACCATCGTCCGTTCCGATGGCACACCGGTGAACGCGGTCCGGGGCCTCCTGGACATGATTGCCCGGCTGACCACCGACTACGGCGCGACCCACCTGATCGCCTGCTGGGACGACGCGTGGCGGCCGCAGTGGCGCGTTGACCTGATCCCCACCTACAAGTCGCACCGGGTCGCCGAAGAAATAGCCGGTGACACCGACGTCGAGGTTGTCCCGGACGCCCTGGAGGCCCAGATCCCGCTGATCCGGCACGTGCTTGGCCTGGCCGGCATCGCGGTGGTGGGAGCTGCCGAGCATGAAGCGGACGACGTCGTCGGCACCTACGCCAGCCATGCGGATGTTCCGGTCGATGTTGTTACCGGTGACCGCGATCTTTTCCAGGTCGTGGACGACGCCCGCCAGGTGCGGGTGATCTACACCGCGAAGGGGATGCGGAACCTCGAGGAAGTGACCGATGCTGTGGTGGTCGGGAAGTACCGGGTGCTGCCTGAACAGTATGCCGATTACGCCACACTGCGGGGCGACGCGTCGGACGGGCTGCCGGGCGTCGCCGGGATCGGGGAGAAGACCGCCGCGTCACTCCTGCTGGAGTACGGAACCCTCGAAAGCCTGCTCGCAGCGGCCGCGGACGGAGGCAGTGGCCTGTCGAATTCGGTGCGTGCAAAGCTCGCCGCCGCCGCGGACTACCTGATGGTCGCACCCACCGTGGTGAAGATCGTCCGCGACCTGGAGCTGCCCAGCCCGGCGGAGGCCGGAGCCCGGCTGCGCCCTGTCGCCGGCGGCCCGCGTGCCGAACTGGAGCGTCTCGGGCTTGAGTGGAACCTCGGCGGCTCCGTCAAGAGACTGCTGGCCGCGTTGGACCTGACGGGCTAAGGCAGAGACGGCGGGGGGCGGTGGGTAAGCTGGCTGTATCCAATTGATAAGCATGCTGATAAAAGAGGGTGGATGCCATGCCCAAGACCGGCAGGAATGACCATGCCCGCAAGGAGGAGCTGCCCTCAACCTTGCAGCGCTCCGAGCAAAAAGCCCAGGACACCTTTGCCAAGACCTACGATTCAGCCCTCGAGTCTTACGACAACGACGAAAGCCGGGCGGCCCGCACAGCATTCGCGTCACTGAAGCACAGCTACGAGAAGGTGGGCGATCACTGGGAGCCAAAGGAGAAGCGCGGCCCCTCCGACAAACACGCAGAACAGGGAGCCGACTCGTCCCAGCCCACCGCGGGAGGCGTGGACGCCAACGCCTCGAAAGAGCACCTGTATAAGCGCGCCCAGGAACTGAACATCCAGGGCCGTTCAAAAATGGACAAAGACGGACTCGTCAAGGCGCTGCAGAAGGCCAACGACGCCGCCACCCGGAAGGCCCTGAAAGACTAAGGGGAGGCCGCTGGCAGGAACTGGCCGTTCCTGATCTGTGATGGACCGAAGACGAGGGCCAGCGGGGCAATCTCCGTTGGTCCGGACCTCCGGGAGAGGGGCCGGCCCACCGCTACGTGGGGAACCCAGTGTGGGTACCGGTAGCCCAGCGCGGGGGAGCTGAGGATGAAGTCGTCCACGTTGTCCACGAGCAGCGATTCCAGCAACCCGTGCAGCCCCTGAACCAGCGCAACCTGGAAGTCGTGCACGTGCTGCGGCACCTCCACCTCGAGGCCCGCAATGCCACCTCCGCCGAGCACCATCAGACGCTCTGCCGTGCCGGAAAAACCGGCCAGCACCGGCAGCGCCCGCAACCAGGCCGCCGTTTGCCCGATGGCCTCATCAGCGCCCGTGATTCCCTTGGTCCACTCCGTCACATCCCGGCCGAAATCCTCCAGGATGCCCAGATGAAGCAGGGTCAGGTGCAGTCCCCGCGGCCGGCGGAGAGCCAGCACATGGTTGCCGAGTGCTTCGAAGTCGGCTGGCCCTGTTCCGACACTGAGCACGGGCACCTCCACCGTGATGCGCGGAAGTGCCTGCATAACCGATCTCCTCAATCCCGTCCCGACCGGTGACCTGGCTGCCATTATCCTCCGGTGCCGGGTGTTTGCCAGCGCTGCTGCTCTTGCCGTTATGCCCGCCAGGGTGTCGAATCGAAGGACACGGTTCGGCACGGTGCATGGCAAAGACGCCAGGAGGTTCCCATGTCAGTCAAAGGCACAAAGGAGACAGCGCGGACGGCGGGGCGGGGCGGCCCGGAAGGCCGGCGGACTGACGCCCAGGCGGGCATCGCGGCACAGGACCCTGCCCAGGTGAGGAATGTGGCGTTGATCGGGCACTCTGCTGCCGGGAAGACCATGCTGGTTGAGGCACTGCTGGCTGCGCACGGCATGATTACCCGGAAGGGCTCGATCGCTGAGGGAACCACCGTCACCGACTCCGATCCTGCCGCAGTCCATCAGCAGCGCTCCGTCACGTTGTCGGTGGTTCCGCTGCTTATTGACGGCACTAAAGTGAACCTCCTGGATACGCCGGGGTATCCGGACTTTATCGGCGAACTTCGGGCGGGGCTGCGGGCTGCGGACGCGGCCCTGTTTGTTGTCTCAGCCGTGGACGGCATCGATGCCACCACCACCGCGCTGTGGGGGGAATGCGAACAGGCCGGGACTCCGCGGGCCGTGGTGATCACCCGGCTTGACCATCCCCGCGCAGATTACGACGGCGTCCTGGCCGCCTGCCAGCGGGCCTTCGGTGAGTCGGTACTGCCGCTCTATGTCCCGGTCCTGGCTGGCGGGGAAGTGACCGGGCTCCTCGGATTACTGTCAGGAACGGTCTCTGACTACTCGCCCGAACAGTCAGCG
Organism: Arthrobacter sp. HMWF013; assembly: GCF_003061105.1. Lineage (GTDB taxonomy): Bacteria > Actinomycetota > Actinomycetes > Actinomycetales > Micrococcaceae > Arthrobacter. The sequence continues at coordinate 1,177 of NZ_QAIQ01000072.1, read as the reverse complement.
CCGTCAACGTCGAAGGGCAGCCCCGAAGAGCTGTCCGGATCCGAAGCCGCGCGTGGCCAGCTCATCGAAGGGATCATCGGGGAGAGCGAGGACGAGACCCTGATGGACCGCTATCTGGGGGGCGAGGACATCGATGCTGAGGTCCTGGTCGCTGACCTGGAAACCGCCGTCGAACGCGGTTCCTTCTTCCCGGTCATTCCCACATCGGCAGTGACCGGGCTCGGCACCGCGGAACTCCTGGAGCTCCTGACCAAGGCCTTTCCGTCGCCCCTGGAGCGCGGCGTCCCCGAAACAACCGACCTGGCAGGGGGCCGGGCAGCAGCGCTGGCGTGCGATCCTGCCGGCCCGCTGGCCGCCGAGGTGGTCCGCACCACGGTGGACCCCTTTCTGGGACGGGTCTGCCTGGTCCGGGTCTTCTCCGGCACCCTGCGGGAAGACACCGCAGTGCATGTGGCCGGCCACGGACTCGCTGAGCGCGGCCACCAGGACCATGACGCCGACGAACGCCTGACGCACCTCTATTCCCCGTTGGGAGCAAACCTGCGCCCCGTGCCGCACTGCGTCGCCGGAGACATCTGCGCCGTGGCGAAGCTGGGGAGTGCCGAGACAGGCGACACCATTTCAGGCAAGGACCAGCCGCTGCTGCTGGCCACCTGGGAAATGCCCGAGCCGCTGATGCCGGTGGCCATCGAGGCGGACTCCAGGAGCGATGAAGATGCGCTCGCCCGGAGCCTGGCAAAGGTGGCTGCCGGCGATCCCACTCTCAGGGTGGAACGGAATTCCGAGACGCACCAGCTGATCCTCTGGTGCATGGGGGAGGCACACGCTGACGTAGTGCTGGACAGGCTGCGCGACCAGGGCGTTAAGCTGCACACCCTCGAGGTCGTGACGCCCCTGCGTGAGACCTTCGCCGCCCCGGCCGCCGGGCACGGCAGGCATGTCAAACAGTCCGGTGGGCACGGGCAGTACGCCGTCTGCGATATCGACGTCGAACCGCTTGCGAGGGGCGCCGGCTTCGAATTCGTGGACAAGACAGTGGGTGGCGTGATCCCGGGAACCTTCATCTCCTCGGTGGAAAAAGGGGTCCGTGCCCAGATGCAGAAAGGACTGGCGGCTGGCTTCCCCGTGGTTGACCTGCGCGTAACCCTGGTAGGCGGAAAAGCGCACAGCGTTGACT
>NZ_QAIQ01000606.1 GCF_003061105.1 Arthrobacter sp. HMWF013 | reverse complement strand
GCCCACATCGAGTCCTCCGGCAGCACCCGCCAGGAAGCCAGCTCACTGCTCGCAGCCCGGGCCTAAGCTCGCTGCTTCTTATTCCTGAGGGCCGGCACCGGACTATTTCCGGCGTCCGGCTTTCAGGCTTAAATCGCGTAGAATTGTGGCACTATGGCGAAATCCCCTGATTCCAGTAACACAACTCCCGCGGCGGATGACGCCCCGAAGCGTGGCCTCTTCTCGCGCAAGCCCAAAGAAGCGAAGGTCAAGAAGCCCAGCCGGCTCAAGCAGATCGGCGAAGTCTTCACCATGACCCGCCGGCATGACCCCATGGTCCCGTGGCTGATGCTGCTGGTGTTCCTGGGTGTTGTCGCGCTCAGCTTCCTGGTGGGCTTCTGGCTGGAGAACTGGATCACCGGCCTGATCATCGGCATTCCGCTGGGCCTGCTTGGGGCAACCCTGATCCTCTCCCGGCGTGCGGAACGCGCCGCCTTCGCTCAGATCGAGAACCAGCCCGGTGCCTCGGGCGCAGCCTTGGGCACGCTCAAGCGCGGCTGGATCACCGAGGACCAGCCGGTTGCTGTGAACCCGCGTACCCAGGACGCCGTGTTCCGTGCAGTAGGCCGCCCTGGCGTCGTGCTTGTCAGCGAAGGACCCAGCGTCCGCGTCAAGCCGATGCTCGACGCCGAGCGCAAGCGCCTCGCCCGTATCCTGCCCAACGTCACGGTCCATGTGATCGAGAGCGGCCGGGGCGAGGGCCAGGTTCCCATCAGCCAGGTGGCAAAGAAAATGACCAAGCTGAAAAACGAACTGACCAAACTCGAGGTCAACGCCGTGTCCAAGCGGATCTCCTCGCTCGGCAACAAACTCCCGATTCCCAAGGGAATCGACCCCTACAAGGCACGTCCCAACCGCGGACGCTAGAACCATTGGACCGCCCCGGTTCCGGCTCAGCTGGAACCGGGGCGGTTTTTTGTCAGGATGGCCACACATCCTGTGACATTCGAATGCACGAGATTGGAAGACACCGCGTGACGATTACTCCTCAGACCTTTGCCATCCGGGCCTTTCGCATCCTCGCGATTGCCGAAGCGTTCAGCTGGGCCGCGCTGCTGACGGGCATGTACTTCAAATGGATCGCGCGGACCACGGAGGTGGGCGTGGAAGTGGCCGGCCCGGTTCACGGTGCATTGTTTGTGGGGTACGGCGTCGCAGCACTGGTTCTGTGGCGGCTTCAGCGG
>NZ_QAIQ01000605.1 GCF_003061105.1 Arthrobacter sp. HMWF013 | reverse complement strand
TGAGAAAGATAGTGATTATGCCCAAGCAGTTTCCGCCCGAAGTCCGTGACTGTGCAGTGCGCATGACCATGGATCGGTTGTCCGAATATCCGTCTGTCTCTGCTGTTTGCAAGGCATTGGCCCCGAAGCTCGGGGTCGGCCCTGAATCGCTGCGCCGCTGGGTTGTCCAGGCCCAGGTCGATGCCGGTGATAAGACCGGACCAAGCAGTGATGAGCTGGAGGAAATCAAGCGGCTCCGGGCTGAGGTGCGGGGCTTGAAAGAGTCCAACGAGATCCTGAAGCGGGCGTCGATGTTCTTCGCGAGGGAACTCGACCTTCGCCGCCGCTGATTTGTCGATTTATCGACGAAATGCGCGCTGTTGGCTATGCGGTCGAGTCGATCTGCGCCGTCCTGCGGGAGCAGGGCTTACAGGTCGCCGCATGAACCTACCGGGCATGGGAAGAAGCGCCTGCCAACCCTGCGCACCATCGAAGACGCGCGCATCACCGACGCCCTTCGCAGCCTGAAAGTTCTAGGGGCGAAGGGACACCCCCGGCCCGAGATCATCTACGGGCGGCAGAAATGACGTAGTGGCTGCGCCGGAACGGGTTCCTGGAAGCGTCTAAACACACCGTGGATCGGCTCATGCGCGAAGTGGGCATGAACGGCCTCGTCAGAGGCCGTAAGACCCGCACCACGGCCCGGTCAAGGGCAAGTACTTCTACGCTGTCCACCAGGACCCTATAACTCCTGCTCGAGTGCCGGGCCTGCCGGCATCTGACACGTGGCAATCCTCGGCGCATTTCGGGCACTGGCCGCCTGCACGAGGGCGAGTCCGGCGGCGTCCTGCGGTTCCATGAGCCGGGAAAGTGCGGCCCGGGTCATGTGTTCGTCTTCCATCTGCTTCTTTCCTTCATATGTCCGGCATCTTCCTGCTCATTGGCGCCCTGGTAGCGTTCTTCACGACGCGCAAGCGACAACCGCAAGGCAAAGCGAGACAAGGCCGAACGCATCATTACCGATACACGGTCAGTTGGCCTGGAGCACCTCAAAGCACCAGGCAGCATAAACAGACGGATATTCGGACAACCGATCCAAGGTCATGCGCACTGCACGGTCACGGACTTC
>NZ_QAIQ01000604.1:1246-7745 GCF_003061105.1 Arthrobacter sp. HMWF013 | reverse complement strand
ACCAGCTACCCGGTCACCAAAGCCCAACGCCAATGGCTCAGGCTCCGCGATGGGAAGTGCCCGTTTCCCGGTTGCAGCAACGCCTCGCTGGATAATGAAGCGGACCATCTCCTTGCCTGGGCGCACGGCGGGGCCACCGGGATCAGCAACCTCGCCCAGCACTGCCCCAAGCACCACAAGCTCAGGCACACCACAGGCTGGACACCCGGACCCGCCAGCAAGACCGAACCGCCGGGCTGGATCTCACCCAGCGGCAGACACTACGCCAGCGAACAACCCGACTGGGAACCACCACAACTACCGGAGAACTGGTTGGGACAATTGCTGGAAAGCGATGCCCACGTCGAAGATGGTCGGCCCAAAGGCTCACTTCCTGATCTCAATCACTCGTCGTAGTCGCCAGAGAACGCGGTCGGGGTCCGGGCTTCGGCCTGGCGAAGGCGGTTAGGACCTGGCCGACACAGCAGTGCGGCGGCGGTTGGCTTTCGCCGCGTCCATTCGGGGGACTAGATTCATAAGCAAGATGACTAACTCACGCAAAGCAGCGCGGGCAACCGCCTACTGGACCACCGGACCCGAACATGGCGAGCTGCGGTCCGAATCCCTGCCAGTGCCAGGGCCGGGTGAAGCACTCGTCCGCACCTTGTACTCCGGTATCAGCAAGGGGACGGAGATCGTGGTCCACACCGGCTCGGTACCGCCGCGGGTGGCAAATGAGATGCGCGCGCCGCACCAGGAGGGTTCGTTTCCTTCTCCGGTGAAGTTTGGCTACCTGTCAGTCGGCGTCGTCGAACAGGGACCGGCTGGCTGGTTAGGTCAGAAGGTCTTCTGCCTCAACCCGCACCAGGACCGCTACGTGACCGCCACAAAAGACCTCACTAGGATTCCCGATGACGTCCCGGCCCGGCGCGCGGTGCTCACGGGGACCGTCGAAACAGCCATCAACGCGCTGTGGGAAGCAGGCCCGCGCCTGGGCGACCGGATCGCAGTGGTGGGAGCGGGCCTTGTGGGTGGCATGGTGGCAACCCTGCTGCGCACGTTTCCGCTGGCCCGCCTCCAACTCGTCGACCTTGATCCGGAGCGCAAGAACCTGGCGGACAGGCTGGGTGTCGGCTTCAGCCATCCCGACGATGCCCTGCCCGACTGTGACATCGTGTTCCATTGCTCCGCATCCCAAGCAGGGCTGGAGCGCAGTCTGCAGCTGACGGGCGACGAAGGTGTGGTGATCGAGATGTCCTGGTATGCCAACCGCGAGGTCACGGTGCCGCTCGGTGAGGACTTCCACGCCCGACGACTCTCAATCCGGGCCAGCCAGGTGGGGGTGGTGGCCAGGGCAAGGAGGCACCGGCGCACGAACGCGGACCGGCTGAACCTGGCTGTATCACTCCTGAAGGACCCGGTCTTTGATGCATTCCTCACCGGCGCATCTCCGTTCACGGAGCTGCCGGAAGTTGTACAGAACCTTGCCGACGGAACACTCGAGGCCCTGTGCCATGTGATCGAGTACCCCATCGAAGACAATTCAGCCGCCGAAGGCGAGTCTGCCCACCCGGTAGACGACCCATCCACCACCACCGACCCCGAAGACAAGAGGTAGCCAGTGTTCAGTCTGACCGTCCGACGCCACTTCATGATCGCCCACAGCCTCCCGCGGGAGGCGTTCGGCCCGGCCCAGGCCCTGCATGGGGCGACCTTCGTTGCGGAGGTGACCTTCCGCCGCCGTTCATTGAATGAGGACGCGATCGTCCTGGACATTGGTGCTGCCGGCGGCATTATCGAAGAAGTCCTTGCTGGCCTGAACTACCGCAACCTGGATGACCACCCGGACTTCGCCGGCAAGCTCAGCACCACGGAGGCGCTGGCTGAGTACATTGCCCAGTCTGTTGTGGCGAAGCTTAAGAACAGCGACGACGGCCGCGAACTGACGGCCATTGACGTCACCCTCCGCGAAAACCCGGACGCCTGGGCCACCTTTTCGCTGGACCTCACTGCCTGATCGCCATGCACGTCACGTTCCTGGTTCCCGGCAACATCCGTCACAACTCCGGCGGCAACGTCTTCAACGCGCGGCTAACGGAGGGCCTGAAGGCGCTGGGCGTCGAGGTGGACGTTGTGCCGGTCGACGGCTCCTGGCCCGATGCCAGCGCCAAGGAACGACGCCGGCTGGGCGGCCTGCTGGGCGCCTGGAAGCCGACGGCGGAGGTACCGCCGGGAACGGTAACGCTGGTGGATGGCCTGATCGCCTGTGGTGCCCCGGACGAGATTGAGTACGCCGCGGCCGCCGGCCAGCGCACCTGGGTCCTGCTGCACATGCCCTCACCCAGCCATCCCGACGCCGAGAAGCGGTCATTGCGGGCGGCCGCCGGGGTGATCTGTACCAGTTCGTCAGCCGCTGCCCACGTCAGCGACAAGTACGGGCTATCCGGCAAGGTCGCCCTCCCGGGCACGGATGCCGCACCATTGGCGGCCGGTTCAGAGCCGCCGCACATCATCGCGGTAGCCGCACTGCTCCCCAACAAGGACCAGTTGCTGATCGTTACGGCCCTGGCGCTGCTCCAGGATCTCGCCTGGAGCGCGTCGCTGGTGGGAACGGACGACGCCGACCCCGCGTACGCGGAGCTGGTCCGGTCCGCGATTGCCTCCCAGGGAATGGAAGACCGGGTGCGGACGACCGGCGAGCTGGCCGGCACATCGCTGGCGGATGAGTGGAACCGGGCGGACCTGAGCCTGCTCGTGTCGAAGGCGGAATCCTTTGGCCTGGTGGTCACCGAATCGCTGGCCCACGGCATACCGGTCATCGTCCGGCAGGGGACAGGTGCGGTTGATGCGTTGGGTATGGGGAGCAGTTCGCCCGACGCCCGGGTTGGAGAAGAAAGCGCCCGGCTAGCTGAGGCGGCCGCCCTGCCAGGTGCCGCCGTCGGGCTGGCCGGTCCTGAAAGCGACCGACCAGACGTGCTCGCTGCCGTGATCCGGGCGTGGCTTTCGGACGCCGCCCTCCGCGCCGAATGGCGGATGGCAGCAGTCGCCGCCCGGGACAGGCTGCCAGGCTGGGACGTCACGGCGCTGACTGTCCTGGAGATCCTCACGGCGTCGTCGACGGCGTCGGGTTCGGCAACTGCAACAGCAGCTGCAGCACCTCCTGAAGAGATGCCTACCGCAGGAGGGGCCTCCAGTGCACAATGAGGCATGACTACGCACGCCGTCCCTGATGCCGAAGTGAGCACGCTGGCGCCGTCGCTCGAGTTTCCTTCGCCGGACCTGCTTACCCCTGGGCTGCTGCGGGCATGGGCCTGGCATCGGCAAGGCCTGGACGGTTCACTGCGGGGCGCGGACGCCGCCGATGTGTTCAAAACAGCTGGCTGGGCACGCTCCGTCGGCGGCGCTAACCCGTATCTGACACTCTTTGCCCGGGCCGGAACCAGCCGCGCCCAGGCAGACGCCGATGTCCTGTCCATGAAAATCCATGAACTGCCCACCGCCCGTGGCTGCACCTACGTCCTGGGCCACGAGGACTTCGCCTGGGGCCTCCAGATTGGCAGGGACGCCGCCGTGGCCCCGTTCAGGGTACTCGCCAGGATGGGCGTGGAACGCGGTGAAATCACGCTTCTCGAAGAGGAAATCCTCCACGCCCTGGCCCAGGCAGGTGGCCCGCTGGACCCCAAGCAGCTCAAGGACGTGCTGGGTGATTCGGTCCGGAACCTGGGCGATGAAGGCAAGAAGAAGGGCGCCGCCACCACCCTTCCCGCGGCCCTCGGCCTCCTGCAAGCGGATGGCCGGATCCGGCGGGTACCTGCCAACGGGCGCCTCGACCAGCAGCGTTACGCCTATGCCCTCTGGAACCTGCCGCCCACAACCATGGACGACGCCGCCGTCCGCGGCCTCCTGATGGAGCGGTACCTGGGCTGGACCGGAGGAGCCACGGCCAAACAATCGCAGTGGTTTACCGGGTTCACGTTGGCCAATACCAAGGCGGCGCTGGCCGCCGTCGCGGCTGTGGAGGTCCCCACAGCGAACGGCGAGGTGCTGTGGATGCTGCCCGACGACGTCGGGCGCCTCGCCGCTTTCGTGCCACCGGCAGAGGAACAGATCCAACTGCTCGCCGGCACAGACTCGCTCGTCCTGCTCCGGCGGAACTCAGCAGAACTGTTGGCCGAAGAGGACAAAGGCAGGAAAGTGCTTGGCTCCGCGCTCGCGCTGCAAGCCGATCTTCCCGATCACCCCGTCCTGGACCGCGGACGGATCATCGGGCTCTGGCAATACGATCCCGGAAACGCCCGGATCGCCCATTGGCTCTTGGACGGCGCCACCCCGGCCGTAAACCAGCGCATTGCCGAAGTTGAAGCCTGGATCCGGGACGGGCTCGGTGACTTCCGCTCTTTCAGCCTCGACTCGCCCGCCTCCCGCCAGGACCGGATCGATGCCTTGGATGCCGCTGGTTAGAGCTCGCGGCCCAAGGCCGGGGTTCGCGGATTAAAGCCCGCTGCGGTGGGTGCTGGTGCGGTTGGTGCCGGTGCGGTTGGTGCCGGTGCGGTGGGCCGCGAAGAAATCCCTCAGCAGGGCGCCGCATTCCTCTTCCCTGACGCCGGCGTAGACCTCCACCCAATGATTGAGGCGGCGCTCGCGGAGAACGTCAAAGACGGAGCCCGCGGCGCCGGCTTTCTCGTCCCAGGCGCCAAAGACCACGCGGGGAATCCTCGCCAGCACCACAGCTCCCGCGCACATGGCGCACGGCTCGAGGGTGACCACCAAGGTGCAGTCCGCAAGCCGCCATCCATCATCGGTGCCGCCACCGAGCTTGGAAAGTTCACGCAACCTTTCCGCGGCCTCGCGGATGGCGACCACCTCGGCATGGGCGGTGGGATCTCCCAACTCCTCGCGCTGGTTCCGTCCTGAACCCAGCACTCCGCCGTCGGGACCGATCACCACGGCGCCGATGGGAACATCCTCCGTGTCCAGTGCCCGCCGGGCCTCGTTCAAGGCAAGGCCCATCCACTCGCCGTGTTCCTTTTCTGCCGGGACCATGGCTCAATGATAGTTTCGAAGGATATCCAGCCTTGCAACGCACGGACGCCAAGGAGGCAATGTGGACACGGACACCCTGAGAGAACGCTTAGGCCGGTGGTTCAAGCCGTACGCCGCGCTGTGGATCACGCTGCTGGTAGGCGGCGCGCTGGTTGTCACCATGGCGCTGCTGGGTGCCGAGGTGTACGACAACGTGGTGGATGACGAGGGCCTTGCGTCCCTGGACCTCCCTGCGCTGGACGCCGCCCAGGACCTGCGGAACCCTGCCCTTGATGCCGCTGTGACTGCCTTTACGAACATCGGCGGGGGCATCGGCATGCCCATCCTGGCGAGCATCCTGACTGCATGGCTCACGTTCCTCAGCAGGACGTGGCGGCCCATCATCCTCGTGGGCGGTGCCGCTGCTGTATCCACCATGGCGACCACCTTCGGCAAACGCCTCGTCGGCCGCACCCGCCCGGACCACTCCGAAGCGGTCCCGCCGTACGAAACGTCACCATCATTTCCCAGCGGCCACACCCTCAACACCACGGTGGTGATAGGGGTGCTCGTGTATATCATGTGCCTTCAGTTTGAAGTGCTCTGGATCCGCATCACTGCCATCATCGCCGGGGTGATCTTCATCATCGCGATGGGCCTGAGCCGGGTGTTCCTGGGCCACCACTGGCTCACCGATGTGATGGCCGGCTGGTTCCTTGGCCTGGCGTGGGTATCGATGGTGATCCTGGCGCACAGGCTGTTCCATCTGACGCGAAGGCACGAGCATGCCGGGCCCGCTCCCACCTTCGAGCACCCGGTCCTGCGGGACGATCACACAGAAGAGGGCTCGCGTATTCAAGACCCAACGGGGGACCCGGCTGAACGCGGTGCAGGCGGCGGATCTTCGGGCGGCGGCTCAGCGCCCGGGTGATAGTTTTGACCCATGCGTACTCTCGTTGTGGACCACCCGCTGGTCGCCCATAAGCTCACCGTCCTGAGGGACAAGAACACCCCGTCTCCGGTGTTCCGGCAGTTGACGGAAGAGCTGGTGACCCTCCTGGCCTACGAGGCCACCCGCGAGGTCCGCACGCAGCCGGTCACCATCGAGACTCCCGTCAGCACCACGGTGGGAACCGCCTTCACCAAGCCCACTCCGCTGGTGGTCCCCATTCTCCGGGCCGGCCTGGGCATGCTCGAAGGCATGACCAAGCTCGTCCCCACCGCTGAAGTGGGTTTCCTGGGCATGGCCCGCGACGAAGAAACCCTGGACATCATCACGTACGCCGAGCGTCTCCCGGAGGACCTCACGGACCGGCAGATCTTTGTCCTGGATCCGATGCTGGCCACCGGCGGCACGTTGCGCGAAGCCATCAAGTTCCTGTTCAAACGCGGCGCCTCGGACGTTACCTGCATTTGCCTCCTGGCCGCACCGGAAGGCCTGGCCAAGCTGGAGGAAGAGCTCGCCGACGCCAACGTGACCATCGTCCTGGCGTCCATT
>NZ_QAIQ01000604.1:0-1236 GCF_003061105.1 Arthrobacter sp. HMWF013 | reverse complement strand
GTCCTACATCGTCCCCGGACTGGGCGACGCCGGCGACCGCCTGTACGGCATCGCGGGCTGACTGCCGGCCGTCGGGCCCTACCGGATTCATTGCTTCGCGGCTAGCCTGTGCGGATGGACTGGAAACTTGAACTCGTTTTTGTGCCCGTTTCCGACGTCGACCGCGCCAAGGACTTCTACGTCAACAAAGTAGGGTTCAACGCGGATTTCGATGAGCGGCCCACCGACTCCATTAGATTCGTCCAGCTGACCCCACCGGGTTCGGCCTGCTCCATCAGCATCGGCGAGGGGCTCACGGATGCCCCGCCAGGCAGTGCGCCGAACCTGCAGCTTGTGGTCTCTGATATCCAGGCGGCACACGACCACCTGAAGAACAACGGCGTGGATGTCAGCGATATTGACGTGCAGGACTGGGGTCACTTCGTCTATTTTGCGGATCCGGACGGCAACAAGTGGGCCGTGCAGTACATCCCCGGACGTGGCGCTTAGCGCGCCGGCAAGGGCAAAGCCGTCCATACTCCATAGGGCAAAATGGGGAGCATGAACCTCCCCGCGCCTGCCGCCGCCCGCACACTCACCTGCCGTGCCGTCCTGTTTGACATGGACGGAACGTTGGTGGATTCCACGGCCGTGGTGGAGGAGGTGTGGGGCGAGTTCGCGGCCCGGTACAACCTGGACATCGCCCAAATCCTGCGGACCTCCCATGGTGTGCAGGCGGTCGACACAGTGCGGAGGTTCGCTCCGGTGGGGTCCGACGTCGCGGCGCTCACCGCGGAACTCGGTGCCATGGAAAGGGTGCGGACCGCCGGCATCATCGCCCTGCCCGGGGCCGCGCGGCTGCTCGGGAGCTTGCCTGCAGACGCCGTGGCGCTGGTGACATCGGCCGACCGGATTCTGGCGGACATCCGGATGGACGCCGCCGGTATTGCCATGCCGGACACTTCCGTGACGGCGGACATTGTGACCAAGGGCAAGCCGCACCCTGAGGGCTACCTGACGGCGGCCCGCCTGCTGGGTGTGGAGCCCGGGGATGCCGTGGTGTTTGAAGATGCGCCGGCGGGAATCGCGGCAGGGGTGGCCGCAGGCATCCGGACCATCGCAGTGGGCTCCAACACGGGAGCGCTGCCGCCCGGCGTCCTGCATATCCCTGATTACTCCGCAGTCTCGGCGTCGCTGGGCTCAGATGCGCAGGGAAGAAGGACTATTTCTTTCCGGCTTTGAGATCCGCCACTACCT
>NZ_QAIQ01000603.1:1008-1729 GCF_003061105.1 Arthrobacter sp. HMWF013 | reverse complement strand
CTGCTGCCCATCCTGCTGGACTGGCTGGCCGAAGGTGTTGACCCCGACGCCGGACTTCTCGCCTTTCGCCGCGTCAGCGAGGCACTGGGCACAACCCACTGGTACCTGGGCATGCTCCGTGACTCCACGGCAGCCGCCGAGCGGCTGTGCCATGTCCTTTCCAACTCCAGGCTGATTGCCGACCTTCTGGAGGTGTCGCCGGAATCGGTGGCCTGGTTGGGCAACGACAAGGATCTTGCACCGCTGGGCTTCGAGGCCCAGTGGCAGGAGATTACCTCCAAGATGTCCCGGCACTCGGACCCGGAGAGTGCCATGCGGCTGATCCGGCTGATCCGGCGCCGGGAGATCCTCAGGATTGCCATCGCCGATTCGGCCGGACTGCTCAGCCAGGAGCAGGTGGGCACAGAACTGGCCAACACCGACCGGGCGGCGGTACTGGGCGCCCTGCGTGTGGCCGAAGGCATTGCTGCCGCCGCCGGCCCGTTGAAGACGGCCGTGCTGGTGGTGGCCATGGGCCGGCAGGGTGGCCGGGAGATCGGCTACGGCTCCGACGCGGACGTTATGTATGTCCACCGTGCGCTGCAGGGCCACTCCGAGGAGGAAGCTCAGGAGCAGGCGCAGCGGATCGTTTCCTCGATCTCCAACCTCCTGACGCAGCCGCTCAAGCCTGCCATCATGGCAGAGCGTGTCCTGCAGATGGACGCCGACCTGCGGCCGGAGG
>NZ_QAIQ01000603.1:0-998 GCF_003061105.1 Arthrobacter sp. HMWF013 | reverse complement strand
CCCTGGATTCGTTCGCGGAGTACTACCGCCGGTGGTCCCTGATCTGGGAGGCGCAGGCGCTGCTCCGGGCCCGGCCGATGGCTGGCGACGACGCCCTGGCCCACGACTTCCTGGCCTTGATAGACCCCATCAGGTATCCCGCAACGATTTCAGAGAATGACGTCAGGGAGGTGCGGCGGGTTAAGGCCAGGGTTGAATCAGAGCGCCTGCCGCGCGGGGCTGATCCGGCCCGCCACCTGAAGCTTGGCCGAGGGGGGCTGAGTGACGTCGAGTGGCTGGTGCAGCTCCTTCAGCTCCAGCATGCCGGCAAGCACCACGAGTTGCGGACGACGTCCACGATCGAGGCACTTGATGCTGCTGCTGCCCTGCACCTGCTCTCCGGGGCCGATGCGAAGCTGCTGGCCGAGGCCTGGCGGCTCGCCAGCAGGATCCGTTCGGCCAATGTCATCTGGAGCGGCAAAGCGTCGGATCTCCTGCCTTCCTCAAGGCGGGACCTCGAGGCCGTGGCGCGCTGGTGCGGCTACGAACCAGGCAATGCTGCGGCGCTGGAGGAGGACTACCTGCGCCTGAGCCGGCGTGCCCGGGCTGTGTTCGAACGGGTATTCTACGGTCACTGACCGTGCAAGGGGTCCGGCCCATGGCGATGCAGACAGCCGCGGCGGACCGGTGCTAACTTGGGGGCCATGGCTACTCAAATCTATCTGAACCTGCCCGTCAAGGACCTCAAGCGGTCGGTGGACTTCTTCACGGCCCTTGGCTTCTCCTTCAACCCGGACTACACGGATGAGAATGCCACCTGCATGATCATCAACGAGAACGCCTTCGTCATGCTGCTGGTGGAGGGATTCTTCAAGACGTTCACGTCCAGGGAAGTTGCCGATGCCACTGGCGCCACGGAGGCCATCACAGCCTTCTCCGTGGACAGCAAGGAAGCTGTGGACGAAACGGTGCGCAAGGCCCTGGCGGCGGGCGGCAGGCCTTCGCAGGAGGTCCAGGAC
>NZ_QAIQ01000602.1 GCF_003061105.1 Arthrobacter sp. HMWF013 | reverse complement strand
CCGTCAACGATGGTGTCCGGGGTGGCAGCCAGGATGACCTGCCGCCCGCTGCCTTCCCGGATCACCGCCAGGACTTCCTGGTCGGCAGCACGCTGCCTTACCGGGGTGATGACGCGCCGGGCGAAGTAAACGGCGAGCGCGGAGGACCCCGTGGCCAGTAAGCCTGCAAGTGCTCCACCGCCAAGCACACCGCCGAGGGCCCACTTGGTGCGCAACGACATACCGCCGTCGGCCTGGAGCGGGGGTGTCGCCGTCAACGTGGGTGTACGCGTGGAAGGTGCCATGGAACCATTCTTACTGCCCGGAGCCGGTTGGCCATATTCCACGCGGCGCACTGGCGGGCAAAGGATGCAGCAGAGAGGGTGCACGGCTAGGCTGATGCCATGAGCGATCCAATCGTCATCCTGACCGAAGAACCCCTGGGCGCGGACGACCGCGTGAACATCGAACGGCTGGTGGGCGGATCACCCACCCCCCTTGTCCTGTTGGTACCGGGCAACACTGAACGGCATCTGCTGGTGGACTTCCTGGAGAACCTCTCCCTGCTGGACATCGCAAAAGCGTTCCGTGAACTGACCGCGCACGCCCCGGACCGCAACGCCGAACGTGCCGAGGCCGCCGAGACGCTGGCCGTCTCGCTGGCTGCCTTGGACGGGCTGGGCGGCGGGATAACAGGGGAAGTGGTGGACGGCGGGGCCGTCAATGGCCTTGTCAGCAAGGTCAAGGAACTCGGCGCGAGCCAGGCTGTGGTGATTACGCGGCCCCACGCCGTGGCAGACACGTTCCACACCGACTGGGCCAACAAAGCCCAGGACCAGCTCGGGCTGCCCGTACTGCACCTGTACGCCGGTTCGGGATTTATCGGCGACTCCTGAGCGTTGATCACACTATGAGCATCTTCGGAAAGAGCAGCATCTTCGGTAACAAGGCCACCGGGTCCATTCCCGGCACCGTCACTGACACCGGTAATACCGGCACGCCCGGGCCCGCAGTCCGGAAAACCGACGACGAATGGCGGCAGGAACTCACGCCGGAGGAGTACCGTGTGCTGCGGCAGGCCGGTACGGAGCGCCCTTATACGGGCGAGTACACCGACACGCACACCGAGGGCGTCTATCAGTGCCGCGCCTGCGGGACCGAACTCTTCAGGAGCAACGAAAAGTTCGACTCCCACTGTGGCTGGCCATCCTTCTGGGCGCCGCTGGCCGATGGCACTGTCCGCTACATCCATGACCGCACCCTCGGCATGGAGCGGGTGGAAGTACGGTGCGCGAACTGTGACTCCCACCTGGGCCATGTGTTCGAGGGTGAGGGGTACGGCACCCCTACGGACCAGCGCTTCTGCATCAACTCGGTGTCCCTCAAGCTGGTACCGCGCGACGCCGCGGATGGGCAACCCTCGGAGGCCTAATCCGGCCAGACACGGTTTCGCCCGCACCTGACACTGTTGATTCTCCCGTCCAGCATGAGGATCTCTTATGCTAGAGCGGATTTTGGATTAGGGAATCTGGTTGCTTGTTACGCTCGCGGTAGAGCTTAGCAACGAGAAAGGCAGTCCGACATGACCGTCACCATTACCAGTGTCCCCACCCGGATTTCGGCGGAGAATCCCGCGTGGATCCGACTCAAGACTGCTGCCCAGGCACTTCAGGCACTGCAGAGCCAGGATGGTTCGGTGGCCGACCCCGCCAACCACGCTGAAGCACGGGTCCAGGTCGCGGCCATCACGGATTCCCTGGCCCGGCTGGCGCCGCTGGTCCCCCACGACGCCGATTACCTTGAGGCAGCCGCCGCAGACTTCCGCACCTGGGCGGGCGAAGGAGACGGCTCCGAAAGTGCCGGCTTCGGCGTGCCGGATTTCCTCAACTCGCTCCTGGCCTTCCAGCCCCAACTGCAGCGCCGCGACGGGCTGCAGCATGTGGTCGTCTTCCCCATGTACACCCAGAATGGGAGCAGCAGCAGACTGGTGGAGGCTGTCCTGATCGAAGTCATCTGGCCGGACTTCGTTGCCGAACTTGAATCCGGGGACTACTCCAACAGGCTCTTTGTGCCTGTCAGGTTCCTGGACTTCACGGCTGGTTACGACACCAACTCCGCTGTCCTGTTTCCCGAAACCGTGGCTGTCCGGCAGACGCCCGCCTTCACGTGGGGCGCGATCTTCGCGGACCGCGAGGCGGCCCGTTTCCGGCGGGTCCTGGGCGCTGCGGCGGCCACCACCTCGCTGGAGCTTCCCGACGGCGCAGCGGAGCTGCTTTCGGACCAGAAGCTCACCGAGGCCACGTTTGTGATGTGGGACCTGATCCACGACCGCACGCATATGCGCGGGGACCTGCCCTTTGACCCGTTCATGATCAAGCAGCGCATGCCGTACTTCCTGTACTCCCTCGAGGAACTCCGCTGTGACCTCACCGCCTTCCGCGAGTCCGTCCGGATCGAAAAGGACGAGGCTGCAGACCCGGAGGCCCGCCGCCACGCCAAGCTGGTGCAGTACGCCATCATCTTCGACCGGATTTTCCGTTTTGCGATCACCGGCAGCCGGGTGCGCAACTACGACGGTTTGGGCGGGCAACTGCTGTTCGCGTGGCTGCACCAGCACCACGTCCTCCACTGGACCGACAGCCGGCTCACCATTGACTGGGACCAGGTAGCGGACGCCGTCATCGCCCTCGGGGCCACCATCGATGACCTGTACTGGCGTTCCATTGACCGGCCCAAGATGGCCCACTGGCTCGCCGCCTACCAGCTGATCTCCGCCACGCTCACGCCCAGCCCTGCGTCGGTATGGGCCAAGGGTCCGGACGCGCTGCCCGTTGCCGGTCCCCCGCGCGGGCTGACGGACCAGGTGCTGGACGACGAATTCCCGCTGTCCATGTTCTACGAGGCATTGGAGAAGAAAATGCGTCCCGTCATCGAATCCACCGCAGGCATCACCGGAACGTCGGACGTGTGAGCGGTGAGGTGAGCCCGCACCGGCCGGCCGACGACGCGCCCGTCCCGAACGGCGGACGGGCGCTGAACGTCCTGGTCACCGGCGGCAGCGGAGCAGCCGGGATCGCAGTGGCCCGAGCCCTGCGCCAGGCCGGGTTCCGGGTCTTCACTGTGGGGTCAGACAGGCGGCGCATCGAAGACGCTGCCCGGAACGCGGGCGACGGCGTCACGCCACTGGTGTGCGATCTTGCGGATCTGTCCGCAGTCCAGGACCTCCGTGAGACCATCTCGGGCACCGCAGGTCCGCTGGACGCAGTGATCCACCTCGTGGGCGGCTGGCGCGGCGCCACGGGAATTGAGGACCAGCGCGACGACGACTGGGAATTCCTGGAGCGCGGTGCCATCACCACGCTCAGGAATGTGACCCGGGTCTTCTATGCCGATCTTGCGGTCTCCCCCAACGGGAGGTTTGCCATGGTCTCCTCGACGGCGGTGGACAAGCCGCTTGCAGCAAACGCCAGCTATGCGGCAGCCAAGGCCGCTGCCGAAGCATGGACCATGGCCATGGCAGAAGGACTGGGGCGCAGCGCCGCAGGCCCGGACAGCCCTGACGGCACAGGCAGTGAACCCGGCAGCGCCGCCGTCGTCCTGGTGGTGAAGGCGCTGGTCGACGCGGACGTCCGGAAGCGGCACCCGGAACGGACGTTCCCCGGTGCCACCGACGTCGAAGAGCTGGCGGCCGCCGTCGTCGGTCTCTTCAGCCGCCCGGCACGCGAGCTGAACGGCCGGCGGCTGGTCCTCGCCTCCTGACCCCTTGTCCCTAGACTGAGAACGTGAGCAAAGCAATGACAACAACTGCCCAGGCCCCCGCCACTGTTGAGAATGGCAGCGGACGGCTGCACGATCCGGCCGTTCGCGGTTTCGCTTCGGACAACTATTCAGGTGTCCACCCGGAGGTGCTGGCGGCACTGGCTGCGGCCAACGAAGGCCATCAGGTGTCGTACGGCGAGGATGACTACACGGCCCGGCTGCAGGAGCTGATGGAGGAGCACTTCGGCGCCGGCATCGAATGCTTCCCGGTGTTCAACGGAACCGGCGCCAACGTCCTGGCGCTGCAGTCGCTGCTGCCACGGTGGGGCGCTGTGGTGTGCGCGTCGACGGCCCACATCAATATGGACGAGAACGGCGCCCCGGAACGGATTGGCGGGATCAAGCTCCTGCACGTCCCTACCCCCGACGGCAAGCTGACGCCGGAGCTGATTGACCGTGAGGCCTGGGGCTGGGGCGATGAGCACCGTGCCCAGCCGTTGGCTGTGTCCATCACGCAGACCACGGAACTGGGGACCTGCTACACCCCGGCCGAAGTCCGCGCCATCGCAGACCATGTCCATGCCAAAGGCATGAAGCTCCACATGGACGGCGCCCGGCTGGCCAACGCCGCAGCGCACCTGCAGGTGCCGCTGCGGGCATTCACGCGCGACGCCGGTGTGGACATCCTGTCCTTCGGCGGCACCAAAAACGGACTGCTTTACGGCGAAGTGGTGGTTGCACTGAACCCTGAAGCGGCCCACGGCCTGATCTACCTGCGCAAAATGAACATGCAGCTGGCTTCGAAAATGCGTTTCCTGTCCGCCCAGTTCATTGCGCTCCTCGAAGACGGACTGTGGCTGCGGTCCGCTTCCCATGCCAACGCCATGGCTGCCCGGCTCCGCGCCGCCGTCGACTCCATCGACGGCGTCCTGCCCACCCAGAAGACCGAATCCAACGGCGTCTTCGCCATCCTGCCGGCAGGCGTGGCCGACCGGCTGAGGGAATACTTCCGGTTCTACGACTGGAACGCGGCCGCCCGCGAGGTGCGCTGGATGTGTTCCTTCGACACCACCGAGGACGACGTCGACGCGTTTGCGGCTGCCATCCGCAAGGAGCTTGGGCAGGTTACCGGCCAGGCGAGGGGTCAGGCCAGGGACCGCGCCGCAGGCACGGACGCCGGGTAGCATGAACCGGCGGACGGCGAGCCTGCGGCGGCGCTCCCCTGCAGTTGCTAATCTGCGATGGTGAACTCACTCGCCCAGGTTCCCCCGGAATTTCTCCACGCCTTGGGAACCCTCCGCAAGGCCCAATGCCGCGATGAACTGCGGCTGGCGGAAATCCCCGCCCCCGCACGCCTGGCACCGTTCGCGGTGGCGCTCGGGGCCGAGGTCATGGCGCCCGGGCCCAACGCAGGCACCAAACCCGTTCACGGGCCGGCGGCCATGGCACTGGCGGCCGCTTCCGGAACGGAGGACGAGGAGGAAACCGAACTCGCTACGGGCCGTTTCATCCTGCTCCACGATCCCGAGGGGTCGGCGGTCTGGGACGGCGAGTTCCGCATCGTCACCTACATCCGGGCCCAGCTGGAGCCGGAAATGGGCAATGACGAAATGTTGGGCACCGTCGCCTGGACCTGGCTGGTCGAGGCACTCGAGAACCACAAGGCCCCTTACCGGGCGGCCGGCGGAACCGCCACGCGTGTCCTCTCGGAGAGCTTCGGGACACTGTCCGACAGGCCGGGCACCATCGACATCGAGCTCCGCGCGTCCTGGACGCCGGCGTCCTCGGACGTCACGGCCCACCTTGAAGCGTGGTCGGACATGGTCTGCACTTTTGCCGGCCTGCCGCCGCTGCCCGACGGTGTCTCCGCCCTTCCCCGCCGGCGCCGGAACTAGGCACCGGAACCAGGGCAGCGCCTTGTCGGTAAACTGAAGTCATCATGACCCCTCACATTCCGGAAAACACCACGGCCGGCGCCCCGGCTGCTGAAACCGCTCCCCACATCACGGTGGAAGGCTTCGACAGCCCGATCCCCGTAGTCATTGACCTCGATGCACCGCGCGACGGCGTTCCGCTGGTCATCGAAACCCAATCCGGACTGGAGCGGGCTGCAGCCGCCATCGCCGCCGGCACCGGTCCGGCAGGGGTCGACGCCGAGCGGGCCTCTGGATTCCGGTACGGCCAGCGCGCCTTCCTGGTCCAGATCCGGCGCGAAGGCTCGGGCACCTGGCTGATCGACCCCGAACCGTTCGGAAACCTGAGCATCATCAACGACGCCCTCCACGGGGTGGAATGGATCCTGCATGCCGCCAGCCAGGACCTGCCCTGCCTCCTGGAACTGGGCATGTGGCCGGACAAGCTCTTTGACACCGAGCTCGCCGCACGGCTGGCCGGCCTTCCCCGCGTTGGACTGGCTGCCGTCATTGAACAGCTGCTGGGCTTCGGCCTGGCCAAAGAACATTCGGCCGCAGACTGGTCCACCCGGCCCTTGCCTGAGCCCTGGCTGCGTTACGCGGCGCTGGACGTTGAAGTCCTCACGGAACTCCGCGAGGAACTGATCGAGCTGCTCCAGGCGGACGGCAAACTCGAATACGCGGAACAGGAATTTGCCGCCATCCTCGCCGGAGGCGTAGCCCCGCCCCGGGTTGACCCCTGGCGCAAGACCTCGGGCCTGCACCAGATCCGCGACCGGCGCCAGCTGGCCGCGGTCCGCGAGATGTGGCTGGAGCGCGATTCGCTGGCGCAAAAGCGCGACGTCGCTCCAGGCCGGCTGATTCCGGACTCCGCGCTGGTCGCGGCAGCCAAAGCAATGCCCTCCACCGTTCCCCAGTTGCTGGGCACCAAGGGCTTCCACGGCCGGGCGGCTCAACGTGAGGCACCACGCTGGCTCCGGTGCATCGCGGCTGCGCGGGACCTGCCCGAGCTTCCGCCGCTGCACCTGCCCACCAACGCCCCGCCGCCGCCCCGTGTATGGGCAGACCGCGATCCCCAAGCCGCAGCACGGCTTTCCACCGCGCGTCCGCTGCTGCAGGAGAAGGCCGAAGAGCTGAACCTCCCGGTGGAAAACCTGCTGACGCCGGACTACCTCCGGCGCATCGCGTGGCGCCCGCCTGCTGACATCAGCGAAGAAACCCTGGCCGCGGAGCTCCGCACCCTCGGCGCCCGCGCATGGCAGGTGGGTCTGGTGACGCCGCTCCTCCTCGAGGCGTTCCTCAATCCGCAGCCATTGCCGGCCAAGGAAGCCAAGGCAGCCGCAGCCTCCGAATAACCCACCTCTTCGTGCCTTGCACACTAAGTTCGTGCCTTGCACACTAAGTTACTGGCGAGTAACATAGTGTGCACTGCCGCCCGTCGCTGCCTTTGGCTCCTGACGGGCGCCCATGTCTCGATGAGGAGTTATACGTGAGCCACCACGGAAGCAGCGGATCCCCGCGTACTGTCCGCGACGTCGTCTTTGTTGACGGCGTCCGCACACCCTTCGGCCGGGCCGGTGAGAAAGGCATCTATGCCGGAACACGCGCCGACGATCTGATGGTCAAATGCATCCGCGAACTGCTGCGCCGCAACCCCACGTTGCCGGCCGGCCGGATCGACGAAGTGGCAGTGGCCGCTACCACCCAGACCGGAGACCAGGGCCTCACCCTCGGGCGCACGGCTGCCCTCCTGGCCGGGCTCCCCCGGACTGTCCCGGGGTTCGCGATCGACCGTATGTGTGCCGGTGCCATGACCGCAGTCACCACGACGGCGAGCGGCATCGGCTTCGGCGCCTACGACGTCGTGATTGCCGGCGGCGTGGAGCACATGGGAAACCATCCGATGGGCGCCGGAGCTGATCCGAACCCGCGCTTCATGTCAGAGCGGCTCGTTGACCCGGCCGCGCTGAACATGGGCAACACAGCAGAAAACCTGCATGACCGCTTTCCCGCCATCACCAAGGACCGCACGGACGCCTACGCCGTCGCCTCACAGGACAAACTCGCGGCCGCCTACGGCAACGGTCAGATCCAGCCGGACCTGGTGCCCGTGGCCACCCTGAAGCCAGGGCAGGGCTGGACCCTGAACAGCGTCGACGAGCCACCCCGGCCCGGCACCACCCTGGCGGACCTTGCCGCCCTGCGCACTCCCTTCCGGGCCCACGGCCGCGTGACTGCAGGCAACGCGGCCGGGCTGAATGACGGCGCCACCGCCGCCGTCCTGGCGTCCTCTGACGCCGCCGCAGAGCTGGGCCTGCCGGTCAAGATGCGGCTGGTCAGCTACGCGTATGCCGGCGTCGAACCCGAAGTGATGGGGATCGGCCCGGTACCGGCCACCGAGAAGGCCCTGAAGAACGCAGGGCTGACTATCGGCGACATCGGGCTTTTCGAAATCAACGAAGCCTTCGCCGTGCAGGTGCTCAGTTTCCTGGACCACTTCGGAATTTCCGACGACGATCCCCGCGTCAACCGGTACGGCGGCGCCATCGCTGTGGGCCACCCCCTTGCCTCCTCCGGCGTCCGGCTGATGAACCAGCTCGCCCGCCAGTTCGAGGAGGATCCCTCCGTCCGGTACGGGATCACCACCATGTGCATCGGCCTCGGCATGGGGGCCACCGTGATTTGGGAGAACCCGCACCACACCGATTACAGCGGCACCGTCACCACCACGGCCGGCGCCACCGCAGACGAAGCAA
Source organism: Arthrobacter sp. HMWF013 (assembly GCF_003061105.1). Lineage (GTDB taxonomy): Bacteria > Actinomycetota > Actinomycetes > Actinomycetales > Micrococcaceae > Arthrobacter. The sequence goes on along the minus strand of NZ_QAIQ01000602.1, from coordinate 2,373 downwards.
CCACCGAAGGAGCCGCCGCATGAGCGCCGCCGATTTCACCAAGCTTGCCGAGCTCTTTCCCGACGAACGGGTGACACACTCCTACGTCCAGGACATCGCGCTGCCGGCAACGCCCGGCAATCCCAGCCCGGGCGTCTTCGCGCTCATCACCCTGGACAACGGCTTCGACCACACCAAGCCCACCACCCTGGGTCCCAATACCCTGATCGAACTGGGCACCGTCCTGGAAGGCCTCAAGAACCGTGCTGCCCGCGGCGAAATCGCGGCTGTCGGCGTGACCGGAAAACCCTACTTCCTCGTGGCGGGCGCTGATTTGTCCTCGGTCAAGTCGCTCAAGACCCGCGACCAGGGGCTGTGGATGGCCCAGCTCGGACACGACGTGTACGGGACGCTGGCAAACCTGGGCGTCCCCAGCTTCGCCTTCATCAACGGGGTGGCGCTTGGCGGTGGCCTGGAGATTGCCCTGCAGTCCACCTACCGGACGGTATCCACAGCAGCCGGTGCGCTGGCACTGCCGGAAGCCGCCCTCGGCCTGGTTCCTGGCTGGGGTGGGGTGTACATCCTGCCGAGGCTGATCGGGCCGGAGAACGCGGTCAAGGTGATGATCGGGAACCCCCTCAGCAACAACCGCACCCTGAGTGGTCCGGAGGCTTTCCAGCTTGGCATCGCCGATGCCCTGTTCGAGCCTGCCGACTTCGTGGAGCAGTCCATTGCCTGGGCAGCCAAGGTCATCACCGGCGAGCTGGTCCCGGAGCGGGCCAACGCCGTCGATCCCTCACTGCCTGACGTCGCAGAGCGCTGGAGCGCAGCAGTGGCGGCGGGCCGCGCGATGGTGGAAGCGAAGACTTCCAACGCCTCACCGGCGCCCGCCAAGGTGCTGGAGATCCTCGAAGCCAACCGCACCCTGACCCAGGCCGGGTCGGCTGCCCTTGAGTGTGAGACCCTGGCCGGGCTCATGCAGACCGATGAGTTCCATGCCACCGTGTACGCGTTCCTGGACCTGGTGCAGAAGCGGTCCAAGCGGCCGGCCGGCGCGCCGGACCAGAAGCTCGCCCGGCCCGTCACCAAGGTGGGCGTGGTGGGTGCCGGGCTGATGGCCAGCCAGCTGGCACTGCTGTTCGCCCGGCAACTCAAGGTCCCGGTGGTCATGACGGACATCGACCAGGCCCGCGTGGACAAAGGCGTGGGCTATGTCCATGCAGAGGTGGACAAGCTTCTGGGCAAAAAACGGATCAGCCAGGACGCGGCCAACCGCACCAAGGCCCTGGTGTCCGGTTCGGTATCCAAGGAGGCCTTCGCGGACGCGGACTTCGTCATTGAAGCCGTCTTCGAAGAACTGAACATCAAGAAGCAGGTCTTTGAAGAGGTGGAGGCAATCGTCTCACCGGAGTGCATCCTGGCCACCAACACCTCCTCGCTGTCGGTCACGGCCATGGCTGAGGACCTTGCCCACGCGGAGCGGCTGGTGGGCTTTCACTTCTTCAACCCGGTGGCCCTGATGCCGCTCCTGGAAATCGTGCGCGCTCCCAGGACCGACGACGCGGTCCTGGCCACCGCGTTCGAGCTCGCGAAGGGCCTGAAGAAGACTGCTGTCCTGGTCAAGGACGCACCGGCCTTTGTGGTGAACAGGATCCTGCTGCGGCTGATGGGCGAAGTCATCGCGGCCTTCGACGAAGGCACCCCGGCAGAGGTGGCCGACAACGCGCTCCGCCCCATGGGCCTGCCCATGACTCCGTTCACCCTGGGCGCCATGGTGGGCCTGCCGGTGGCCCAGCACGTCCAGGAATCCCTGCACGCCGCGTTCGGTGAGCGCTTCCCTGTCTCCGCCAACCTGCAAAAGCTCATCGACAACGGCGTGAAGGCCTTCTGGGCGCCCACCGCCGATGGCAGCCAGGAGGTCCCGGCTTCAACGCTCTCGCTGCTGTCCTTTGGTACGTCACCGTCCACCGGCGGGGACGTGCTGCGGCGGGTGCAGGATGCCCTCGCCGAGGAGATCGGGCTGATGCTCGACGAAGGTGTGGTGGCCGGGCCCGAGGACATCGACCTGTGCATGATCCTTGGCGCGGGCTGGCCTATGTTCCTGGGCGGCATCACACCCTACCTGGACAGGGTTGGCGCCTCCGAACGCGTCAACGGCAGGCGCTTCCATGCCCCCGGCGTCGCATCCGTGTCTGCCGCTGCCTAAAAGTCTGCATCCCCGCTGACGACGGTTGCAGGCTGCTTGATCCCAAGGAAAGGGGCCGGTGCGGGGTTTGACCCGCACCGGCCCTTTGTCCTTGCGCCACCGATCCGGTGGGCTGGAGGCTCCGCCTAGCGGCGGGTCTCGTCGATTCCGTCGGCCTCGATGCGCTCCTTGCGGACCTGCTCATCCAC
>NZ_QAIQ01000071.1 GCF_003061105.1 Arthrobacter sp. HMWF013 | reverse complement strand
CGACGGCGCGCCCTGGACCCAACAGCCGGCCGCGCCAGCGGACGCCCGTTCCTTGGTGAGCCCCGCGAACCCTCCACCAGCACCCGCGATTCACCTTGGCTTCGTGCCGCGGGAGGCGGGCCGCGCCGCTTGGTTCCCAGCTTTGTCCTGGGGCGGTGGCGGTCCGCCGCGCGGACCCAAGACGCGAACCAGCCACGACGGCGGACCGCCCGAGGTGACCGACCGCGGAGGCCGGCCACCTCGTTGCCGTTTAGCTGGCGAGCAGTTCGGTCACGTCCTCGGGGTCGGTAACAAGCACCGCACCGCCTTCTTTGAGGAGACGGTGGCATCCTGTTGAGTTGGCGCTGTGGATGCTGCCCGGGACGGCGGCGACGTGCCGGGCGATGGCTTCGGCGTGGTGCGCGGTGTTCAGGGCACCGGAGCGCCAGCGGGCTTCCACCACGCAGGTGACACCAGCGAGGGCTGCGATGATGCGGTTCCTCTGGAGGAACCTGTGCCGGGTTGGTGCCGTTCCTGGGGGCAACTCTGAGACAGTGAGTCCGTTGGCACGGATTGCGGCTGCGAGGTCCGCGTTTCCGGACGGGTAGTCGCGGTCAAGGCCGCCGGCCAGGACGGCGATGGTGGCCGCTCCATCGCCGCGGGTCCCTGCCAGCGCGGCCCGGTGCGCGTGCGCGTCGATGCCATAGGCCAGGCCGGAGATAATGCAGAGCCCACGTCCGGCCAGCCGATAGGCCATGTCCCCGGTAACGGATGCGCCATAGGTCGTGCAGTCCCGCGAGCCGGTCAGGGCAACGCATTTGGACGGGGCAGGGATTCCGTCCCCGATGACGCCGCGATACCAGAGCCCCCACGGTGCGGCCGGAAGATCATTCAGCCCTACCGGCCACAGCTCATCGTCCGGAGTGAGGAATCCGCCACCTAGGCGTTCAATAGTCGCCAGGTCGTTTTCGGGGTGCAGGTCCGGGGTCCGCCGCGCCCAGCGGCGCAGACTCTCTCCCAATGCGTCGGCGGTGACGTCCCAGAACGGAGTGGCGGGAAGGGCGCCCGTGGCAATCTTCAGCGCATCGGCGGCACCATACTTGGCCACCAGAGCCCGCCCCACGAGGTCATGAGGTTCGAACAAACGGGTCAGGGCTGCGCGTGCAATGCGATCGTTCATAGTTTCTCTCGTCCTTTGCTGAGGATCCGGCGGGTGGGGCGGCTTTGGTGACCGGCCAGCTTCCCCTCTCCCCCGGGCGTTTTTTGCCTGCTGGCGAAGCAACGCGTAGCTGTGCCCGACGGAACCGGGGCAACCCGCAGGGCAAGCAGCGGATGGATTGTGGGAGGAAATAAGCGAAGCGCCGACACAAGGCATCGGCTGCGCAGCCGTCCGCAGGACGGTTGAGCCGGTGGAGCGGGCACGTACGATCCGAAGGACAGCAGCAAAAAACAGAAAAACGCTTCTACAGCCCGAGCGAAGCGAGGACCGAGCAGTAGACCAGGGCGCCAGCTAAGCGAGGCCGGAGACCGGAGTCATCAGGCAGCGCGTGGTTGCCGGGCTACGTTGTGGTGCTCTCGCGTGCGGCACGGGCTTGCTGGTGGCGGTAAAGCGTTGCGCGGCTCCTGCCAACGAGACGGGCGGCGTCTTCAGCGGTGCGTCCCTTCGCACGGGCGTCCTGGGCGATCGCGAGTTTGTCCGCGATGACGGCCGGGTCGGATACCGGCCGGCCGAAGCGCGTGCCGTTTTTGTCGTGCTGCGGAGATGCCGGCATTGACCCGCTCGACGATGAGCTCGCGCTCATACTCGGCAAGGGTTGCAAGCATGTTCAACATCAGCCGACCAGTCGAGGTTGCCGGGTCAATGCCATCGGAGATGGACCGGACCTGAACACCGCGGCCGCGCAGCAAGGCCACCGTGTTCAGCACGTCGATCAGCGACAGGCCCAGCCGGTCGACGCGCCACACCACAACGGTGTCACCTTCCTCGGCGTACTCGAGGAGCCTTTTCATACCGGGCCGCTCCATCGCCGTCTTGCTACCGGAGGTCACGTCCGCAAAGACGTCACGTTTCTGCACACCAGCGGCAACCAGCGCGTCCAGCTGGAGCTGGGCGTCCTGGCCTGAAGTACTCACCCGTATAACCCAGTAGCCTCACAAAGCAATTCTGACTCGAAAAGCCCCGACCATGCCCGCACCGAGACGAATTGCAGTGAGACGGCTTTACGGGACGCGGACAGGTCGGTGTTTCCGCTACTCGCTCGGGCTCCAGAGGAGCCTGATGGCATGTCTCGAAAAGCTGTTGTTTTTCAAGACTCTAGGCGACGCCGCTCACCTGTCTCATAACTAACGATGAGTACTCGATTTTTGCTTAGAGGTTATGAGACATAGTTACGGGAATCGCCCCTGCCATCGTGCGTCCAAGTTCCCGCAGAAAATATGCGTCTGTGCAGGTCAAACCTCGATTCCCTCGGTGAGACGTCTCGTATCCCAAGGGTTTCGAGACAATTTGAGGCGTAACGTTCGGCGCATCCTCACCTACCTGAACTCGCGCAGGAGTTCCGCCCGCACTAGGTCCTGGCGAAACTTGCCTATGCCCTGGGCTCGTCGGTGACCTAAACCAGACGCCGTGCGATCCCTCTCCCTTCAAACTGACTTCATATTGTGGCGCGGCGAGACTCTCCGAGGATCATTCGTTGATTGGTTTCGTCAGGTTGAGGCTGATGGTCTGGCCGGGGGCCAGTTCTCCAGCTGACAGGTCTGAGAAGGCGTACCAGACCCGGCCGGTGCCGGTGAGCGGGCGGTTCGCCGATGATAGATCCGCGATCTCCGGAATCCCGAAGCGGAAAGCGATCTGGCGCTCTGTGTCCCCGGGCGCTGTGATGTAGGTCAGTGGAATCCCGTCGGCGTCGGTGGTGAAAGTGCCGTGGGCGCCATCGATCGGGACTTCACCGGGCATGAGTCTTACCTTGGTCCCCGCGGAGATAGGCTGATCTGCTGTAAGGGTCGTGTTCCACCGCAGCAACTGGTCCGTGGTGCACCGGAATTTGTATCCGAGGCTGTCGAATGAGTCGCCGTCGACTGTGGTGTAGAAGATGGTCTGGCCGAAAGAGTTGTTGACCGAAGCGCCCGAGCCGGATCTGCTATCAACAGGGTTTTTCTGGAGCTGGATGTGGTTGCCGGCCCGGATAAAGAAGACGTTGCCCTTCTCGTAAGTGAACGCGACCTTGTTTGCTTCCGCCAATTGCTCATCGGTCAGATTGAACCGGTAGGTGATGCCGGCCAAGCTGTCCTCGGGCTCTACTGTGTAGGCCGTTGGAATGCCGTTTGCGTCAAAAATGGCAGCACCGCTGGCGCCCGGCATGGGACCCTCCGGGATTAGCCGCAGCCGTATGCCCGGAGTGAGGGGAGCTCCGGGCTGGAGTCCGTTGAATCCAGCGACCTTCGCCTCGGATAGCTTGTACGCCGTTGCGACGGCCAAGAGGGTGTCGCCTGGAACGGTGATGTAGAAGTCCACGTTGCCAAACGAGTCCCGCACGGTTTCGCCAGCCAAGGCCAGCTTTGCGGCGGAAGACGCAACTGCTGTGTGGGTGGTCTTGACGGCAGCCGGTTCCGCCCCGCTTGGAGCACCCTCGTTAGTGCACCCGGCCAGTCCCAGCGACAGCACAACAACCAGCGCTGGCCCAACCAGGGGCAGGCCCATCGCCCTCTTAGATGTACTGCCAGTTCCCATCATGAATGTGCCCCCCAATAAATCCGGCGTAGCCGAGTCAAGGCCCACAACGGACCAAAAGCGAGCCTAGTGGATGAACCGTGAGCCCGCGGTCATTTTCCGAACAGGTGTGATGCTAAACGCCGCCGTGTTGGTCAGCGAGTGCTCGCAAGACAGGGCCAGTGAAACTTCTCCTATACCAAGGGGTTCAAGACAAGGCGGCGGTCCGCGAGTGAGTAGGAACCGTGGTTGGATAGCGATGTGGGGAGATGGTTGATGCGTGAAGATTTGGGCCGTGCGCTGCCAGATTCCGCTGGTCCGGGGGTTTCTGCGAATGTGGTTGGAGCAGACGCCTCAACTTCCCTTAGACGCTTGCGGTGGGGCACGATTTTCGCACTTCTATCCGCGCTGCTGGGCGTCTCTGCTTTTGCCTCCGCTGTCTGGGCTATGGACGCAGGGCCTGAACTTCTCGTGTATTTCATAATCCCGGAGTGGGCGCTCATTCTCAGCGGCCATCTCCTCAGCGGCGTCGCCGCCCTGGCAGCGCTGGTTCTGCTGCTTCCGCCGCTGGTCAGGCGGATTTCCCGCGTCTGGCTTCGCAGGCTGACCGCTGCTTTGGCTGTGTTGGCCAGCATTGCAGCGGCTCTGCCGTGGCTCCTCTACTTCGTTGGTATGGGACTGAACTCCATCTCCGCCACATACGCCCAGGCGTGGTCCAAAACCGGCGAGAGCGCCATTGTCGAACAATCAGGCTTCGACCGACAGTCCTTTTCCGCGTATTCGCAAGAGTCCTGGTTGCTCTGGCAGCGGAGCGTGAGGTGGAAGACCGCAACAGAGGGCTTGGACGCCAAAGACTGCAAGCTTGCGGGCCAAAGCAGTGACCTTGTGCTGAGCTGCGGAGCTGACGACGTCGTGATCCCGCCCCTAAATGACTAGCCGTGTTGCAGCAATTAGGAACTTTCTTTCTTCTGATGCCACGTTGGTCCGTGTGCCGGACATGAGTGGGTGACAGACGTCAGTAGAGGTTGTTGGGGGAATCGTGAACGACGATCAACTTGATGCGGCACTCCGGCGGGCCGATCCGGCAAATCAGTGGGCCATCACACCGGAGATCACTGAGGGTCTGGTGGGCGAGCTGAGGGGCATGGGCGTAGCCGGAAAGGCCTCGTATAAGGGGAGGCACCACAGGTGGATTGCGTTTCTGCTTGCTGGTGTAGCTTGTCTGGGCGGTGTCAGCGTGGCGGCGCCCGCGGTCGCGAATTTCATGGGGTTCTTCGCGGAGGATGTGGAGAACCCGCCGCCGGTTCCAACCTCTACCGGTGAGGGTCAGGTTCGGAATGAGGCCATTCCGAACTCGGAATGGATCAACCCGCTCGCCTCTGATTACGCCGATTTCACCAAGACTAAATACGCGTCGCTGCCGCTCCCGTCGGGGTATGACGAAGCACTGTTGAAGAACACCTCCGCTTCCAAGGAAGCAGACATGTACCGAGCCAACGGTCAGGGTGATGGCATCATCACCCAAGACATCGCTCCAACGGCCCGTTACGAAAACATCGTTCGATGCATCTGGCAAAAGGAGTGGCTGGACCAACACCAGCAAGGAAACGCTCAGGCCCAATCGGAAGCAGTCACAGTACTGCGCCAGTCATTGACGTGGCCGGCCACTGTCGCCACGGACGGCGGCGGGGTCGTGGAACGCATGACCCAGACCGTTTCCGCCGCTGAGTCAGGGAACGCCGCCCAAGTGGAAGAAGATCAGTGGCGCCTCGGCTGCCAGAGCCTCATCAAAGGGCTGGAGCAGTGACGCCGGCCCCTCTTGAAACCTCGACAACAACCAACACAGATGCTGCTTTCGAGGACAGTGCCCGTGCTTTGGCTCCTGCGTTGCTGGGATATTTCGTACGCCGTGTTGACCCTGTGGAGGACGCCGCGGATTGCGTGTCCGAAACTCTCCTGGTGCTCTGGCGCCAACGAGACCGGCTCCCGGCCAGCGCTGACGAGCAACGGGCGTGGAGCTTCGGTGTGGCTAAGGGTGTGTTGGCCAACTATCGACGAGGCAAGGTCCGTCGGGGCGCGCTGTCCGAAAAGCTCCGAGCCGGGCTAATGCGTGAGCCCAGCCCTGGACAGCAAGGCGACTATGAAGTGCTTACGTCCCTCGCTGGTCTCCGCCAGAAGGACCGTGAGCTGGTCATGTTGATCGTTTGGGATGGCTTCGGTGTAACCGAGGCCGGTGCGCTGCTCGGGCTGTCGGCAACGGCTGCCAGGACTCGCTACTCACGAGCCCGGAAACACCTAAGAGCGAGCATGGAGAAACAGGTCGGCTAAGGACCTCCACCAGCATGCACCGCCCTAGTGGGAAGAGTTCACGTGCTTCCGGTGAAGGATCGGCTTACGGGCAAGACCATGTCATAGGCCCCGGCCGCGGATATATGGCCGGGGACTAGGAACCGGGAACCGTGTGGGTCTTGCAGAGCTGGGCGATGCCGATGACAGTGAGTGCGGTTGTGCCCATCAGGATCAGGATCAATAGCCCCAGAAGCGGGAGCTCGTGGATGGCGAGCTGCGGAATGCGGCGCGAGGGCACTGCCAGAACGCCGACAAAGGCGCCGAGCAGGCCGAAGTAGCTGCCGGTCATGAAACTGCGGTGGGCTTTGATGTTTCGCTTCCAGATGGCCCACAGTCCCGCTGTCAGTGTGCAGAACGTCAGTACTGAGAGTGCGTGGAGCCAATTGAACCCACCGTCGATGGTTCTGATACCGAACGAGGTCAGCACCACGACATACATCGAAACAGCCCAGATCCGGCCCACGATGCGATGAACGCTGCCGCCTTTGGTCCGACGCAACAGGTTCACGGCGCCAAAGATCAGAGAGTAGCTGGCGGCGATTGCGTGAAGTGAGATCAAAACGGTCCAGGAGGAAGGCATAGTCCGGAGCCTAGCGGACCGTGCGCAGGGGGATCCCCTTATGCGCAGTCGAAACCCGTCCCATTATTTACAACTGATATGTCTCATAACCCAGGTGCCTCAAATCGCTAGGGTTAGAAGACGGTCCCCCGGAAAGTCCGCCCACAGTGGAGAGGCAGGGCACGTCGGCGACGACCTCCCGAGGCAGCTCTCCCCGCGCTATTCCGCGGTTGCCCGGAACAACGCAAAGGCAAACCTGATCCGGCCTCGGAAAGCTGCTTTTTTTCTAGACTCGTTTCCGAAGACAAGCGGGCGCCGGCTCCGACGCTGCAGCGCACTAGAACAGAGCGTCGATGGGGTATGCCCTGACGGGCAATGGCCCTATTGCAGCTCAGGCCTTCTTCTTCTTTTCCGGCCAGGGGCCGAGCTTTTCCTTGTTGCTGGTGACTTCACCGGCGCGGGTGGAGTCGGCAAGGTCGCCCACCTTGTGCACCTTCAGCGAGTTCGTGGAACCGGCCTTTCCGGGAGGGGAACCGGCGGCGATGACCACCAGGTCTCCGTCTTCGACCAGTCCCATCTCCATAAGGCTGCGGTCAACCTGCGCGGTCATCGCGTCAGTGTGGTCCACCATCTGCACCAGCACCGGCTGGATGCCCCAGGTCAGCGCCAGCTGGTTCCAGACCTGCTCCACGGGGGTGAACGCGAAGACCGGCTCGATCGGGCGCAGGCGCGACAGGCGGCGTGCGGAGTCGCCGGACTGGGTGAACGCGCAGATGTACTTGGCGTCCAGCTGGTCGGCGATTTCGACGGCGGCACGGGTGATGGCGCCGCCGCGGGTCTTGGGCTTGGTGCCCAGCGGGGGGACGCGCTCCAGGCCGTGGACCTCAGTGGATTCGATGATCCGGGCCATGACCTTGACGGTCTCGATCGGGTACTTGCCCACGCTGGTCTCACCCGAAAGCATTACGGCGTCAGCACCATCAAGCACAGCGTTGGCGCAGTCGGAGGCCTCGGCACGGGTGGGGCGCGGGTTGTCGATCATGGATTCCAGGACCTGGGTTGCCACGATGACCGGCTTGGCCCAGCGGCGGGCCAGCTCGATGGCGCGCTTCTGCACGATCGGCACTTCCTCCAGCGGAAGCTCCACACCAAGGTCGCCACGGGCCACCATGATGGCGTCGAACGCGTCGATGATCTCGGGCAGCTGCTCCACAGCCTGCGGCTTTTCGATCTTGGCGATCACCGGCACTCGGCGGCCTTCTTCATCCATGATCTCGTGGACGCGCGTGATGTCCGAGGCGTCGCGTACGAAGGACAGTGCCACCAGGTCAACACCGCGGCGCATGGCCCAGCGGAGGTCGTCCTCATCCTTTTCGCTCAGCGCGGGGACGTTGACAGCCACACCGGGCAGGTTGATGCCCTTGTTGTTGGAGACCATGCCGCCCACGGTCACCTCGGCGACCACCTTGACGTCGTCGACGGCCGTGGCACGCAGGGCCACCTTGCCGTCGTCGATCAGCAGCGCGTCCCCCACGTTGACGTCCTCGGTGAGGCTCTTCAGCGTGGTGGAGGCGATGTCCTTGGTGCCGGGAACGTCCTCGGTGGTGATGGTGAAGGTGTCACCGACGGCGAGGGCGTGCGGGCCGTCAACGAACCGGCCCAGGCGGATCTTCGGTCCCTGCAGGTCGGCCATGATGGCCACCGGCTTGTCGAGATCGGCGGCTGCCTTCCGGACGTTTTCGTAGGTGTTGTCGTGCACGGTGTAGTCGCCGTGGCTCATGTTCATACGGGCAACGTCAACACCGGCTTCCAGCACCGCGAGGGTGTTTTCATAGCTGGCAATTGCCGGGCCGAACGTAGCCACAATTTTTGCGCGTCTCATATACCTACCCTTGTTTTCTCTTAAGTGGATTGACGTACTGTCGGTGGCTCTTTGACGGGTGGGGCGCCCGATTGGCGGGAAGGTTGCCCGGGACGGGGAGTTGCGCCACGGGGAAGAATTACTACAGGTGCGGTTCCAGAAATAAGCCCGCCCGGGTATCCCGGGCGGGCTTATTTCTTCCTGCAGCGGGTGATGACTTTGCTAGAGGAGGCTTGTTCCGATGTCTTTCCCGATCCGCTGCAGCAGGGCGGCGGAGAGCTTGGGATCTTTGGACGAGTCTTGGTCGGTATATTCGGCCAGGGTGTAAACGCGTGTCAGTGCCATTTCCGACCACCGCTTTTGGGGGAGGAGGGAACGTCCGGCGACAGCGATGATGGGGCGTTCTCCGGAGCGGCGGGCGACGGCGGCGGGAAGTTTTCCGGCTAGCGTCTGTTCGTCAATACTGCCTTCGCCGGTGATGACCACGTCGCAGTTATCCTTACGGGTGTTGAAATCCAGCAGGTCCAGGAAGTAGTCCGCACCCGAGACCTGCCGCGCCCCGAGAAGGAGGCAGGCATAGCCGAGGCCGCCTGCGCTGCCCGCACCTTCATGTTCTGCCAAGGCGGTGGCATCGGCGAACCCTGCTTCGGCGAGCCTGGCCACCAGGTTGTTCAGGCCGGAATCGAGGGCGGCAACATCCTCGGGTGAGGCGCCCTTCTGCGGACCGAATACGGTAGGGGCGCCGTCTGGGCCGCGGAGGGGGTTGTGGACATCGCTTGCGAGTACGAGTTCGATGTCCGCGAGTTCGGGAAGCGGGTTTCCCGTTACGGAAGCGATCTGTCCGAGGTCCCGTCCGCTGCCCTGCAGTGGACGCCCGGCGGCATCAAGGAAGCGGAAGCCCAGAGCGGTGAGCATGCCCATCCCGCCGTCGGTGCTGGCGCTGCCGCCCAGGGCCAGGATGATCCGGGCCGGGTTGAGGCTGAGGGCGAACCGGGCAGCCTCGCCGAAACCGCGGCTGGAGGCGTCCAGTGGTTCGAGCTTTCCGTCTGGGAGCTGTGCGAGTCCGCAGGTGTTCGCTACCTCCACAACCGCCGTGACGCCGTCGAACGCGATGCTTGCCTGCACCGGCTGGCCGGTGGGGCCGGCGACGGTATGGCTGTGGCGGGTGAAGCCGGAGGTGACGGCGGCATCGACGCTGCCGTCACCGCCGTCCGCCAGGGGTAGCAGTTCGCATTGGACCTTCCCGGTCCCGGAGCCGGTCGCGGAGCGGAGCCCTGACGCGAGGGCCTTCGCTACTTCCCCGGCGGTAAGGCTGCCTTTGAATTTGTCAGGTGCGATGAGGGCACGAACGGTTTTCGGGGCGGTTGTGTTGTTCATGTCAGACGGTTTCCGAGTAGGCGGCGCGGCGGTCGTCTTTAGATGGCTCGACGTCCCCGCCGACGTGCTTGGGGCCAGCTTCTTTGGGGACGTGGTGACCATACTCGGCCAAGTCTTCGTCGATGTCGGTCACCTCATCGAGGTGAATGGGGTCCTCGGATGGCATGGGTTCGACGATTTCGCCCTTGAACACGCGGCGGGCCCGGTCGGCGTCCAGGGTGCGGTCCCACCAGGCGATAAAGAGGGTGGCGACAGCGTTGCCGGTGAAGTTCACCAGGGCCCGGCATTCGGACATGAACTTGTCGATGCCGAAGATGAGCATGATGCC
>NZ_QAIQ01000601.1 GCF_003061105.1 Arthrobacter sp. HMWF013 | reverse complement strand
GATGGGGGACAACACCAAGGCCTCCGTCATCACCAGGGGCCTGGCTGAAACCTCCAGGCTCGCTCTTGCCTTGGGCGGGGAGGCCCGGACCATGGCCGGACTGGCCGGGTTGGGGGACCTGGTGGCAACCTGCTCCTCGCCGCTCTCACGAAACCATACCGCCGGCCGGTTGCTGGGTCAGGGGCTCACCCTCGATGAGCTGGCCCTGAAGATGACCCAGACGGCCGAAGGGATCAAGTCAGGCCCGGCCGTCCACGAACTCGCGGGCAAGCTGGGCGTCGACATGCCTATTACCGCAGCCGTTGTAGCCGTTCTGGCCGGCAAACTTTCCGTAGACCAACTGGGGCCGCTGCTGCTGGCCCGGGACCTGAAACCCGAAGGCGATTACTGAGAATGTCCGACGAAAACCTGACTGCAACGGACGCTGCCTCCCCGGCGAAACCACGGGTGGCCGTGCTTTTCGGCGGCCGGTCCAGCGAACATGCGGTGAGCTGCGTAACCGCCGCCGGTGTCCTGGGCGCCATCAACAAAGACAAGTACGACGTCATTCCCATCGGCATCGCCAAATCCGGGCAGTGGGTGCTGGCTGCGGGGGACACCGCGCAGTGGTCGCTGACCGCATCGTCGCTACCCGAGGTCCAGCCGTCGTCGGAAACGGTCACCCTGGCGGAAATAGGCGGCGAGCACCAGCTGATCGTGGCTTCGCCGAATGCCGTGCCGCAGGAGCTGGGCACCGTGGACGTGGTGTTCCCGCTTCTCCACGGTCCGTTCGGCGAAGACGGAACCATCCAGGGGCTGCTGGAACTCTCCGATACCCGCTACGTCGGCGCCGGTGTACTCGCCTCGGCCGTTGGCATGGACAAGCACTACATGAAGGTTGTTTTCGAGGCCGCAGGACTGCACGTCGGACCGTACATTGCTGTTACGGACCGGCAGTGGATCAAGGATGCGGAATCTGTGCGCAAGCAGGTGGACCACCTCGGCTTCCCCGTTTTCGTCAAGCCTGCCCGGGCCGGCTCGTCAATGGGGATCTCCAAAGTTGACTCCATGGAAGAGCTCGACGCCGCCATCGAGGAAGCCCGCCGGCACGACCTCAAGCTGGTCATCGAGGCAGGCATCGTGGGGCGTGAAATTGAGTGCGCCGTCCTGGAAGGCCGCGGCACCGATGCTCCGCGGACGTCCATGCCGGGCGAAATCTCAGTGGCCGCAGGAAGCCACGAATTCTACGACTTCACCGCCAAGTACGTTGAAGACGACGCCGCCGCCCTGAGCTGCCCGGCCGACATCCCCGAAGAAGCCATTTCCCGCGTGCGCGAACTCGCCGCGGCGGCATTCGACGCGGTGGGAGCCGAGGGGCTCAGCCGCGTGGACTTCTTTTACACCCCCGACGGCGAACTGATCATCAACGAGATCAATACCATGCCGGGCTTCACGCCCAAGAGCATGTACCCGCAGATGTGGGCCGCCTCAGGGCTGGACTACGCGGACCTCATTGATGAGCTGATTTACCTGGCGCTGCACCGGAAGACCGGCCTGCGCTAGTCCCCACCGGCGCCCTAACCTCGCTCCGCTTCGGCCAGGGAACCCTGCCGG
>NZ_QAIQ01000600.1 GCF_003061105.1 Arthrobacter sp. HMWF013 | reverse complement strand
CGGCCAGAAGGCCGATCAGCTCCCCGGCTACCGCAAGATCACCGACCCCGCCGCCCGCGCCCACATGGCCGGCGTTTGGGGCGTCCCGGAGGACACCATCCCCGGTCCCGGCCTCCCCGCCGTCCAGCTGCTCAAGTCGCTGGGACAGCCCGACGGCGTCCGGTGCCTTTTGGTGCACGCCTCCAATATCGCGGTGGCCTCCCCCGATGCCAACGCTGTCATCGCGGGCCTGCGCAGCCTGGACTTCCTGGTGGTCTGCGACTTCTTCATGTCCGAGACAGCCGCCGAAGCCGATCTCATCCTCCCGGTCCTCCAGTGGGCCGAAGAGGAAGGCACGCTGACCAACCTGGAGGGACGGGTCCTGCGCCGCCGCCGCGCGCTGCAGCCCCCCGCCGGTGCACGCAGCGAGCTGTGGATCATGGCGCGGCTGGCAGAAGCCCTCGAGGCGCCGTCCACCTACAGCGAGGATCCGGAAACGGTGTTCGAGGAGCTGCGCCTCGCTTCCGCGGGCGGGCAGGCGGATTACTCCGGCATCGATTACGCCATGCTGGACCGCGGCGAGGCCGCCTACTGGCCCTACCCCGCCGGCAGCACCGGAACGCCGCGGCTCTTCCTGGATGCGTTTGCGCACCCGGGCGGCAAAGCCGTCATGACCCCGGTGACGCCGCGCCGCCGTCGTACGCCCGCTGCCAATCCTGACCCCGCTGCCAAAACCATGACCCTCATCACCGGGCGCCTGCTGGAGCACTACCAGTCCGGCGCGCAGACCCGGCGGGTGTCCGAACTGCTCGCGTCCCAGCCTGAGGCGAAGATGCAGATCCATCCGGCCGCCGCTGCCGGCATGGGGATCACCGAGGGTTCGTTTGTCTCGGTGGCCAATGAACGCGGGGAGGTGGTGTGCCGGGCAGAGCTCAGCACCGCCATCCGCCCCGAAACAGTCTTCCTGCCCTTCCATTTCCCGGAACTTGAAAGCGCCAACCGCCTCACGGAAGCCGCCACGGACCCCATCTCCGGGATGCCCGAATTCAAGTTCAACAAGGTGTGGGTCCGGGCTGCCGCAGCACCCCAACTCCAGAACCACGTTCCCCACATGACGGAGGCCTCATGAGCGAGCAAGTTGTCATTGTCGGTTTCGGCCCGGTAGCCGCCCGCCTGATCGACGAGCTGTTGCCCGCGATCCGCGAAGGCCACGTACAGCTCACGGTGGTCGGCGAGGAAACCGAAGCTGCGTACAACCGCGTCCTGGTCGCCGATCTCGGCGTGGGACGCACCACCGCGGAAGCGCTGGCCCTCTCCGACGCGGCGGCACTCGCGGCCGAGGGCGTGGATGTCCGGCTCGGTGTGCGGGTGCGCCGCGTTGACCGTGCCCGCCAGC
>NZ_QAIQ01000599.1 GCF_003061105.1 Arthrobacter sp. HMWF013 | reverse complement strand
CGCCCAGCCCGTGCAGGAGCCCCGCTCCGGTGCCGTAGGAGACGACCATGAGTGAGAACAACGAGCCGCGCCGCCCGGCCGGCCCGGATCCGGACCGCGTTCCGGGAACGAAACCCGAGGAACCGGCTGCTCCGGCGTCCACGCAGGACACCGCCCTGGTGACCTCACTGGACACTGCCGGCGGCGCGATGCGGCCATCCGCCGTTCCCGTGTCGGCCCAGAGCGGGTCCCTTCCCGGTGGGGACTCGGACTCGGTCCTGCGCAAGATCTTCACCGGCAACGGCATCGTCACCATCCTCGCCGTCATCCTGGCGCTGATTCTGGGCGGGCTGCTTATTGCCAGCACGGACGAGAGGGTCGCCGCCACATCGAGCTACCTGTTTGCCCGTCCGTCTGACTTCCTCACCGCCGTCTGGTCGGCCGCGACCAGCTCCTACGTCGCTCTCTTCCAGGGCTCGGTCTTCAACCCGCGGGGGAGCGGGATCAGCGGACAGTTCGCTCCGCTGATGGAGACCCTGACCATCGCCACCCCGCTGATTACGGCAGGCCTCGGCGTTGCCCTGGCGTTCCGCGCAGGCCTGTTCAACATCGGTGCCCAGGGCCAGATCATCATGGCCGGCATTTTGGCCGCCTGGGTTGGATTCGCCCTCCACCTGCCGGTGGGGCTGCACCTGCTGCTGGTCCTCCTCGCCGGCGTTATCGCCGGCGCAGTCTGGGGCGGCCTCGTGGGCCTGCTGAAGGCCAGGACCGGTGCCCATGAGGTCATCGTGACCATCATGTTCAACTACATAGCGCTCTACCTCGTCCGGTACCTGCTAGATTCGCCGGCGTTCCAGCGGCCCGGCGAGGCCACCCCGATCTCGCCGATTCTGGACGCCACCGCCGTGTATCCGCAGATCTTCGGCACCCAGTACCGCCTGCACCTTGGGTTCCTGCTGGCCATTGCTGCAACGGTGTTTGTGTCCTGGCTGCTGAACCGCTCCACCATCGGCTTCGAGTTCCGCGCAGTGGGGGCCAACCCGAAGGCGGCGCTGACCGCCGGTATCAACGTCCCGCGTGCCACCGTCCTGGTGATGGCCATCGCCGGCGGCCTCGCCGGACTGTCCGGCGTCGCGCAGGTCGCAGGCACGGAAAAGGTCCTGA
>NZ_QAIQ01000598.1:6250-8644 GCF_003061105.1 Arthrobacter sp. HMWF013 | reverse complement strand
GGCTCAAGACGGCGACACCGCACATCGCGACGACGGCGGCGGCCACTGACGCCGCAGCCAGCCCGGGCGGGGGCCATTCCAGCATGAAAAAATCCTGGAGCGCCGGGACGGTGAGCAACAGGACAAGCCCTGCGCACATGGCCATGATGATGGCCAGCCGAAGTCGGCTGAGCGGGCGGCTGATGGCCGCCAGAACGCTCAGGGCAACGAGTGAGAGTGTCAGCACCGAGGCCGTGCGGTTGGCCGTTTCGCTGAAGCCGCCCGCCGCGGCGGAATAGACGTTCACCGCCAGCACCGCCGACGCGATGATAAGTCCGGCCGGGACGGCCAGCGTCAGCGACCTCTTCAGGAATCCTGGGTCATAGCGGCGGGCATTGCTCATCAGTGCCAGGAAGAACGCGGGGATTCCAATGGTCAGGCCGTCGGTGGCGGAGAGTTGCCGCGGCAGAAAAGGAAAACTCCACATCAGCGCCCCGAACACGACCGAGAACACCACGGCGTACGTGGTTTTGCTCAGGAACAGGACTGAGACCCGTTCAATGTTGGCGATGACCTGGCGGCCTTCCGCCAGGATGGCCGGCAGCCTGTCGAAGCGTCCGTCCAGGAGCACCAGCCGTGCTACAGCCTTGGTGGCGGGGGCGGCGGTGTCCATGGCGATGCCGATCTCCGCTTCCTTGATGGCGAGGGCATCATTGACGCCATCCCCGGTCATGGCGACGGTGTGCCCCATCCTCTGCAGCGCCAGCACCATGTCCTTCTTCTGCGCCGGGGTGACCCGGCCGAACACGGAATGTGCTGCCAGCGTCGCTTCCAGCCGATGTGCGTCGGAAGGCAGGTGCCGGGCATCGTAGCCGAGTCCGACGTCGAGCCCCACTTCGCGTGCCACGGCAGTCACCGTCCGGTGGTCATCACCTGACAGAATTTTCACTGCCACGCCCTGCTGCCGGAAATAGGCCAGGGTTTGCGCGGCATCGGGGCGTACTTTTTCCCGGAACGTCAGGAGCGAGGCGGCGGCAAGCCCGGACGGAAGCTGCACGTCGTCCGTTTCGCCGTCGGGGATGATCTCGCGGGTGTGCGCCAGGACCAGGGTGCGCAGGCCGGAAGACGCAAGGCGGCCGGCGTGGGTGAGTACCGTTCCGGCGGGCGAGCCGTCCAGTGTTGATGCGTCCTCCGTCAACACCATTTCGGGTGCACCCAGAACCCACGTCCCCGCTGCAGCGTGGGGTGGAGGGAAACTCGCCGCGCTCCACTTCCTGGCTGAAGAGAACGGCACGACGGCGGCCGGCGCCGGACCGCCGTCGAAGGCGAAGGTGCCTGCGAGGCAGCGGGCGGTGGCGTTGGCATGGGGATCTGCGCCAAACCATCCAAGCGCCTCCCGCCAGCCTGGCGGAGGCGGCGGGCCTGCAGTGTGCACGCCGTCCAGAATGACCCTGCCCTCCGTCAAGGTACCGGTCTTGTCAATGCAGAGAACGTCCACGCGGGCGAGCCCCTCCACAGCTGCAAGCTCCTGTACCAGCACATTGTGGCGTGCCAGCCGTACCCCACCCACCGCAAACGCAACGCTGGTCATGAGCACCAGGCCCAGCGGGATCATCGCAATGGCACCCGCCACCGCACCGACGAAGGCGTCTACCCAGGCCCCGGTGCTGAAAGCTTCCTGCCAGCCGCCCTTTGCCTGCATCTGGCCATTGGTGATGATCACCATGACGGGCAGGAGAGCCCAGCTGATCCAGCGAAGGACACGGTCGATCCCGTTGCGGATCTCAGAATTTACCAGTGAGAAGCGTTTGGCCTCGGCGGTGAGCCTGCTGGCATACGAGCCCGCCCCCACGGCCACAACACGGGCCCTCGCCTGGCCGGCCGTGACCGTGGAGCCGGACAGCACGGTGGAACCTTTGTCCTTTCCGATGGGATCTGATTCCCCGGTGAGCAGGGACTCGTCAATTTCCAGGCCGTCCTCGTCGAGAATCACGGCATCAGCCACGACCTGATCGCCGGCCTGCAACACTGCCACGTCACCCCGGACCACGTCGGCAACTGCGATTTCCTGGACCACACCGTCCCGGAGCACCCGGGCACGGGGAGCATCAAGGACGGCAAGCCGGTCGAGCAGCTTCTTGGCGCGGTACTCCTGGACCACCCCGATAACGGCGTTGCTGACTGCCGCGAATCCGAAGAGCGCATCCTTCCACTGTCCAAGCGCCAGCAGAAGCAGGAAGCAGGTGCCGACGATCGCGTTGAACATCGTCAGGACATTCGCCCGGAAAATCTGCCAAAGGCTCCTGCTGGACTCCTCAGGTTCGCCGTTGGCCAGTCCTGCGAGCGTTCGTTCCTGCACGTCCGCGGCGGACAGCCCGGAACCGGCGGGAGCGTCCGCCCCGGGCGGATAAGGCG
>NZ_QAIQ01000598.1:0-6240 GCF_003061105.1 Arthrobacter sp. HMWF013 | reverse complement strand
GGCCGGACTGGAAACGACGTGGGCACCGCCGTCTTTGAGCAGTTTGGTCATCTTCTTGGCTGCATCGCCGTGGATGAAGAAGCGGATGCGGGTATCGAAAGCCGCCGCGTTGATGCCCTTGAGCTTGCCGTTGGCCAACTGCCCCAGCAGTTGGGTGATCCTGGGCGTGGGCCGCCAGCCGTTAATGGGGGAGCCCACCACCAGGAGGTCATCGGCCGCCAGGCTTCCCGGATCGAAGTCCGCCACCGAAACTGCTGTGGCATTAAGGGCTTCCAGTGCCTGTGCAACAGCCTCGGCAACAGTTTTGGTGTTTCCGAAGGCGGAGTCATAAACGATGTGGGCTCTCATCGCGAAATGACCACCTTCAAAGCGTTGGTCTCCGCGGCCCGGGCAAAGGTGTCGTAGGCATCCATGAATTCGTCAAAGCGGAAGTGGTGGGTTGCGAACTTCTCCGCGGGCAGCTTCTTCTGTGCCACCAGCTTGAGCAGCATGGGTGTGGTGTTGGCATTGACGAGGCCCATGCTGATGTTGATGTTCTGGATCCAGAGGTCCTGCACCGGGAGTTCCACGGGCTTTCCGTGTACGCCCACGTTGGCCACGTTCCCGCCGGGCCGGACGATGTCGGTGCACATGCGGAACGTTGCGGGGATGCCCACGGCCTCGATGGCCACATCCACGCCTTGGCCATCGGTCAATGCCAGCACCTGTTCCTTCCAGTCGGCGTTCCCGGAGAGCACAGTGTCTGTTGCGCCGAATTCCCGGGACTTCTCCAACCGGTTCCGGTCAAGATCGACCGCGATGATGGTCGCCGCGCCGTAAAGTCCGGCGGTGGCTATTGCTGCGAGCCCCACCGGGCCTGCGCCAATGACCGCCACTGTGTCGCCGGGCTTTACCCGCCCATACTGGACACCGATCTCGAAGCCGGTCGGGAGGATGTCCGAGAGCATCACCGCCTGTTCGTCAGAAACGCCTTCCGGCAACAGGTGCAGGGAGTTTTCGGCATAGGGGACCCGCACATATTCTGCCTGGGTTCCGTCAATCAGATGGCCGAAGACCCAGCCGATGCCGGCGGCTCCCTCCTCACCCATGCAATGGGAATAGAGCCCGGTCTTACAGTTGGCACAATGGCCGCATGATTTGATGCAGGAAATGATCACGCGGTCACCGGGTTTCAGGCTGGTCACCGATGATCCGACCTCCGTAATGGTTCCCACGCCTTCGTGGCCCAGGATTCTTCCTTCCTGTACAGCCGGAACGTCGCCTTTGAGAATGTGCAGATCCGTCCCGCAGATGGTCGTGGTGTCCACTTTGACGATGGCGTCGCTTGGACTCTTGATGGCCGGATCCGGCACGTCTGTCCAGGATTTCTGCCCGGGCCCGCCATAGACGATCGCTTTCATGACTGTTCCTCGCTGTTGATGATGGGTCCACTGCACACGCGGAAATGAGGCTTCCCTCAACCATGGCGCCCGGTTGACGGAGCCGTTAGGGACGAAAGTCCCTTAGACGGCTGCCTGCCGGCTGCCGGACGGTTGCCGGCAGATCATGACAGGCCCGGTGGCGTGGTGAAGGACTGCATGGGCGTTTGACCCGAACGTTCCTTTGATGAGCCCCTGGCCTTTGCTTCCGACCACGATCAGTGCTGCTCCGCGGGCGGCGTTCAGGAGTGCCCGCGGGATGGATGTGTCCGTGGCCAGTTCCTGGCTGATCGTCAGCTCCGGAGCCAGCGCGCGGGCTTGGCGGACAGCAGTCCCGAGGACGTGGCCGGCGGCTTCGGGCCCGACGGATGCGGCGCTGCCGGCGCGGCCGTCGGGGGAATGGATGATGTGGATGATCAGCAGGTCCGCTCCGGTCGCGGTGGCGATGGCACACGCCTTGCCCAGCGCGCCCGCCGATCCGGACGAGTCGATTCCGACCACCACGCGCCCGCCGGGATTGTTATCGAACCTGACCACTACAACGGGACACGTTGCTGTCGCCGCGAGTTCAAGGCTCACCGATCCCACCAGAAGTCCCATAAAGCCGCCGATTCCGCGGCTGCCCAGGACCAGCATCGCCGCCCCGTCCGACATGCGCCGGAGATGAGGGGGCGGGAGTCCGTACAGGAGGCTGGTCCGGATCCTGACCTCTGAAGCGGCGGTCAGCGCCTCAACTTTTCCTTGGTCCAGAACCACCTGCGCCTGATGCCGCAGACCGCTCCCGGCGATGCCCTGGACTGGTCCGAGATCGCTGGTCAGCAGCGGCCAGAGGGAACAGTGCACCACCTCAAGGTCAGCATCCAGGAGCCGTGCATGCCGTGCAGCCCAGCGCACCGCGAGGGCTGCGGGCTCGGAACCGTCGTAACCTGCCACGACGCGTTCAGGGGAGGACATGGCTGGACCCGGCCCGGCTGCCCCCTTCCTGGGATGCCTGCCCGGGATCAGTCACAAGCCCGGCCGGCAGGTCTGTGCCATGCGCTATAAAGACCGGGCATTTTGCATGTTCGGCCACTGCCGTGCTCACCGCACCGAGGAGCAGCCCTTCAAAACCCCCGTGGCCCCGGCTGCCCACCACAACGAGCTGGGCCGTCCGGCTCTCCTCGACGAGGACTTTTGCCGGCGACCCCTGGCACACAACCATCTCCAGCCCCTGCGGTGGTGTGCCGTTGAAGGCCGCGGCAACAGCTTCGGCGCAGATTTTGCGTGCCTCCTGTTCCGGGTCCCAGAGAACGGGCGTGAAAGTGCCGAGGGCGATCTGGTACTGCCACGATGTCACGGCCCGGATGTGCCCCTTAAACAGCGGCGTCAAAGCCCCCGCCCAGCGAAGGGCAACTATTGAGGGGGCGCTCCCGTCAACGCCCACCACGATTGGCGCCCGTTCAGGGTCACGGTCCTTGGCGTATCCGCTGTCACTCATGGCAGTACCTTCTCCCCGGTCTGTGCCCTGCGCCTAGGGCCGAAGGTCACCAAGGAGATGAACGTCCGCACAAGCTGTTCCCGCACACCTCAGGAAGATCTGAGAAGGACGGCAGCGCCTGTGAACCGGTCGGCAGAGAGATCCTGCAAAGCCTGGTCCGCCTTCGTCCACGGATAGGGGACCGTGGTGGGATTCAAGGGTATGTTCCCTGCCAAGGCCAGGAATTCCTGCCCATCCGTCCGCGTATTTGCGGTCACGCTGCGCAGACGGCGCTCGTTGAAGAGATCCTTCTGATAGTCCAGCTCAGGGATGTCGCTCAGGTGGATCCCGGCAATGGCGAGGGTGCCTCCGCGGTCCAGGGCCCGGAGGGCTACCGGGACCAGCCCGCCCGCCGGCGCGAAAAGGATGGCTGCGTCCAGCGGTTCGGGTGGAGCCTGGTCCGCACTGCCGGCGAACACCGCTCCCAGTTCCAGTGCAAGTCGCTGCGCCGCGGCTGACCGCGTCATCACATAGACGTCCGCACCTTCGAAGATGGCCATTTGCGCGGTCAGGTGCGCCGATCCGCCGAACCCGTAAATCCCCAGCTTGCCGCCGGGGGCGATGCCGGAGCATCGCAGCGCGCGGTAGCCAATAATCCCCGCGCACAGCAGGGGCGCCGCCTTCTCGTCGGTAAATACGTCGGGAATCCGGTACGCATAATCCTCATGGACGGTCATCATCTCGGCATAGCCGCCGTCGGTGTCCCAACCGGTGAACGTTGGGGTGAGGCAGAGGTTCTCGGCACCCCTGCGGCAGAACCGGCACGTCCCGCACGTTCGTGCCAGCCAGGCTGCCCCTACCCGCTCGCCGAGCCGGAACCTGGTGCATCCGGTTCCAAGGCCCACCACCTCACCGACCACCTCATGACCGGGAATCCGCCCGGGGGTTCGGGGCCGCAGGTCCCCTTCGGCGAGATGAAGATCGGTGCGGCACACACCGCAGGCGTGGACCGAGAGCAGAATTTCCCAGGGCGCGGGTGCCGGATCAGGACGTTCGCCGAACTGCAGCGGTCCGGACGCGATCGGACCTGGGGTGCCAATCCACCATGCCCGCACGAAGGGTTACTCCAGACCTGCCCGGGTGGCCTCATCCAGTGAACCGCCCCAGGTCAAGGGGGCAGCGATTTTGAATCGCCGGCCGCTGACACTCTCCGGGACTATCCGGATGAAATGGTCCTTGCGGCCAGTCTCCCAGGGGAAGAGCAACTGGCCGATCGTGTCCATGACCTCAGGAGTCCGGCTGAGGGCCGTGGCCTGGCCTTTGACGATCACGCTCCAAGCGACACCCTTGTCTGTGTCGGCGCCATCAGCCTCCAAGGCCACCTGCTTGCCCAGTGAAGACGCCAGCTTGGTGCCGGCACCGGTGCGGAACACCAGGGACTCGTGATCAACCTTGTAGTTGATGGGAAAGATTTCGGGATGATCATTGACCCATACAGCCAGACGGCCCACCGAATCACCGCGCAACAGCTGCCAGCAGTCCTTCGGGGGGAGCTCTGCGGTTTCCGGGAGAGATGCATCTGAAGTCATGGCCAAGATCCTACGGAAGCCCCAAGCCCCCATCTAGGGCATAAAGACCCCCTCATCGACTCATGGGCATAGGCGAAACGGGACGGGAGCGATAGTCTGTGAGCAACTGCAGCAGCCGGTGCACCTTCGCATGCGGTACTTTCCGCGGAAGGCGGTTTCCGTGAGCGATTTATTCCAGTCAAGCAGGGAGAACCACTTACCGGGGACAGGTGCCCGGATAGGCGAAATCCTGACCGACTTTGCCGACTCCGCCGGTGAACCGGTCAACGCAAACCAACGCATGCAGGGCCTCTTGAATGCCGTTGTTGCACTCGCCGAGGACCTCAGCCTCGAAGCTGTTCTGCACAGGGTTGTCAGTTCAGCCTGCCAACTTGTCCAGGCTGAGTACGGGGCCCTGGGGGTTATCGGCGCCGATCGCGACCTGAGCCATTTCATCACGGTGGGCATCGACGACGAACTCGGCAGGCGTATCGGCCCGCTTCCCACAGGACATGGCGTTCTTGGCCTGCTCATCCGCGACCCCAAGCCCTTGCGGCTGCATGATTTGAGCCAGCACCCGGATGCCTACGGGTTTCCCGCGAATCATCCGCCGATGAAGTCGTTCCTGGGCGTCCCCATCCGGGTTCGGGACGCAGTATTCGGCAACCTCTACCTGACGCAGAAGATGGGTGGCGGGGACTTTACCGACGAAGACGAACAACTTGCTGAGGCACTCGCTGCTGCTGCCGGCGTGGCAATCGAAAATGCCAGGCTTTTCGAGGACGCCCGCCGCCGGGCCGCCTGGCTTCAGGCGTGTATGGACGTGACCGGACGGATGATGGGGTCCGAGGACACCCCGGCCGGCCTGAACGGGGGACTGGACATGATTGCAGCCAGGGCTCTGCGGGAGTCAAATTCGTCACTTGCGCTCATCCTGGTGCAGGAAGATACGGTCCCGGAGAACACATCACAGAACCATCCGGCAGATGGCAACACGTCAAGTCACTTCCGCGTGGCCGGAGCCGCCGGCAAGGGTCCTTCGCTGTGGCTGGGGCGTCTGCTGTCCCTTGATTCTGCCGACATCAGCCGCGTCGTCGCCACGGGCAAGGCCACCCTGGTCCCGGACGCTGCGTCGGTCCTGGGCGCCGCCGACGTTCCGGTGCCCAGCCGGCTGCTCGCCATAGACCTTAGCGCCCACGGAACCCATCACGGCCTCCTGGTGCTGTTGCGGGAATGTCCTTCGGGGAGCTTCAGCGCGACGGACATTGAAATGGCCCCGGTGTTCGGCTCACATGTCGCCTTGGCACTCGAACTGGCCCGTGCCCACCGCATGCGGGAACAGATCGCGGTTTACAGTGACAGGGACAGGATTGCCCGGGACCTTCATGACCTGGTCATCCAACGGCTGTTCGCGGCGGGGCTCAGCATTCAGAGCCTTCGGCGCTATGTGACTGATGGTTCGGGGGCCAGCACCATCCGGACCGTGACCGACGAACTGGACGAGACCATCAGGGAACTCCGCAACACCATCTATTCGCTGAGTGACTCGGAGACAGGCAAGGAGCTTCTCAGCAGCCGCATCCTGCAAACGGTGCGCAGCAGCACCCAGTCCCTACCGTTTGTCCCCCTCCTGACGCTGACGGGGGCCGTTGACGCTGTCCGGGACGAGGAGACCGCAGCGAACGTGCTGGCGGTCATTACCGAGGGCCTGAGCAACGCGGTCCGCCACTCGGGAGCGGATTTGATCCGGGTAACCGTCTCAGTCATCGACGGACACATTTCGGTCCAGATCCAGGAC
>NZ_QAIQ01000597.1:1242-4844 GCF_003061105.1 Arthrobacter sp. HMWF013 | reverse complement strand
TCACAGCCACTGTGTGGTCAAAGGTCTCCAGGTAACGGACCAGCGAACCGGAGTCCGCCGATTCACGGAACCACTGACCCAGGGCAACCGGATCGGTGGAAGGAAGTGTGTGGCCAACAGCCTCAGCCAGTTCGATGATGGTGGCGGGACGGAGACCACCGTCCAGGTGGTCGTGGAGGGAGACCTTGGGCAGGCTCCTCAAGTCGAAATCGAGGGCAGGGGCAGCGTCAACAATAGGCTCAGTCACCTTCCAACCTTAGGGTCGGCAGGCAGCTTATGCCAGCCGCTACTTTGCGGGCTGCTCGCCGTCCGCCGAAGTTGCGGCCAGCAGGGTCTGATCGTGCGAAGGAAGGGCGCCTTCCCGGCCGCCGTCGAGCCATTCGTCCACAACGTCGGCGTCGTTGCGGGCAAGGTGCTTGTGCCACCAGCGCAGGAGGTGATCGATCAGAATGCCCAGGACGATGGCGAACACCACGGCAATCCCCGCGCTCAGGAGCGGGTTGTTGTGCAGCCAGGGGAACGAGCTGGCCAGTATGCCGATTCCGATGGAATACCCCACCCAGGTGACACAGGCAAACGCGTCCAGCAGGAAGAACCGGCGGTGCGCAAAACCGGTACTGCCCGCGACGTAGTTCACCGCGACGCGGCCCCACGGGATGTAGCGGGCGGTGAAGATCAGGACGGCGCCGCGCTTTTCGAGTTCGTACCTTGCCCAGCCGAAGGCCTTCTGGACTTTGGGCCGCCGCATCCAGCGCCAGCGTTCCAGGCCGATCCTGCGGCCCAGCATAAAGGCCATATTGTCGCCGGCGATGGCGCCGACCAGTGCCGTGAAGCCAAGGATCCAGAGGTTTGGTTCGCCGCTGTGGCGGGAAAACGCCGCGAGGGCAACAATGAGGGTCTCGCTGGGAACCACCATGGCGAAGCCGTCAATGAAGAAGAAAATCAGCAGGACCGGGTAGATCCACCATTGGCCCGCCGCATGGAGCACGGCCTCATTAATAAACTCCACGCGGGTGTTGCTCCTAGACGAATGATGCAGCCGGAAGTGACGTAAATCGCTCTTCAGTGTCGCATGCCGCAGACGTGATTCGCTACGTCAGGTCCCCGTAACCCTAGGCTTCGGGATCCTTCAGCCGCTCCACCACCGGAACCTTCCCCTTGAAGCGGTTGATGACCAGATCGACGAGGATTCCGAGGCCCACGGCGCAGACGATGGCGATGGCAGCGCCGAGGAGGTGGTTGTTTTCAAACCACTGCCCGAAGAACAGCCCGATTCCCACTGAATAGCCGGCCCAGAGCGTGGCGGAGAGGACCGTCAGTCCCACGAAACGCAGGTGGTGGTAGTGGGTCACGCCTGCGGTGAGGTTGACAGCGACACGGCCGATGGGAATGAAGCGCGCCACGAGGATCAGCGATGCGGGCCGCTTCCGCAACTCGTGGCCGGCCCAGCGGAACCCGCTTTGCATCCGCGGGCCGCGCATCCAGCTCCAGCGCCGCGTTCCGACCCTGCGCCCGATGAGGTACGCAATGTTGTCGCCCGAGAACGCTCCCAGCCCCGCGACGAGCATCAGCATCCAGGGGTTGGGGACATCCGCGGTGGCGGCCACTGCGGCCAGGCCCACCACCACGGATTCGCTGGGTATGGGCGGAAAGAAACCATCGATCATGCAGCAGGCCAGCACCACGAGCAACACCCAGGGCTGCCCGGCGGCGGCGAGGATGAAGTCGTTGATGGCCTGCATTTACCTATGCTATTCGGTCGATGATGAGTTGCTGGGCCGGGCGTGAGCCTTCGGGAGCGATCATCACCGCGTGCTCCAGGGATTCCTTGGCACGGGCGAACTTCTCCGGAGTGTCAGTGAGCAATGTCATGAGCGGCTCGCCGGCGCGCACCACCGCGCCCGGCTTGGCGTGCAGGCGGACGCCGGCCCCGGCCTGGACGGCGTCTTCCTTGCGGGCACGCCCGGCCCCGAGGCGCCAGGCCGCGACGCCGACGGCCAGGGCATCGAGCTCAACCAGGACACCGTCGGCAGGTGCGTAAAGAGTTTCGGATTCCCTGGCCACCGGAAGCTTGGCCCGGGGATCGCCGCCCTGCGCCTCGATCATCCGGTTCCACACGTCCATGGCCCTGCCGTCCTTCAGGGCGGCGCGGACATCGGCGTCGTGAACACCGGCGCACGCCAGCATCTCCTCGGCCAGGCGCACCGTCAGCTCCACGACGTCCTCTGGCCCGCCGCCGGCCAGGACCTCCACGGACTCTTCAACTTCGATGGCGTTGCCGGCTGTGAGGCCGAGGGGCGTGCTCATGTTGGTCAGCAGCGCCACGGTGTTAACGCCGGCGTCCTTGCCCAGGGCCACCATGGTTTCGGCCAGTTCCCGCGCCCGGGCCTCATCCTTCATGAACGCACCACTGCCCACCTTGACGTCCAGGACCAGCGAGCCGGTACCCTCGGCGATTTTCTTGCTCATGATCGAGGAGGCGATCAGCGGGATAGCCTCCACCGTCCCGGTGACGTCGCGCAGGGCATAAAGCTTTTTGTCAGCCGGCGCCAGTCCCGCGCCCGCGGCGCAGATCACGGCGCCCACGTCCTGGAGCTGGGCCAGAATCTCCTCGTTGCTCAGGGCTGCCCGCCAACCCGGGATCGATTCCAGTTTGTCCAGGGTGCCGCCCGTGTGGCCCAGGCCCCGGCCGGAGAGCTGCGGCACGGCAACGCCGAACACCGCCACCAGGGGCGCCAGCGGCAGGGTGATCTTGTCCCCCACTCCCCCGGTGGAATGTTTGTCGCTGGTAGCCTTCACCCCGCCGTCGGGCTGCCGCAGGCTGGAGAAGTCCATCCGCTCGCCCGAGGCGATCATCGCGGCAGTCCAGCGCGAGATCTCAGCCCGGTCCATGCCGTTGAGCAGGATGGCCATGTTCAGGGCGGCCATCTGCTCGTCGGCAATGGCACCGCGCGTGTACGCGTCGATGGTCCAGTCGATCTGTTCCGGGGTCAGTACGCCCCGGTCACGCTTGATGCGGATGATGTCGACGGCGTCGAACGCTTCAGTTTTGTTCGGGGTTTGTGTCACCGGGTTTCCTCCAGGTGTTGGGGACCAAAGGCATCGGGAAGGACCTGGTCCATGGTCCTGATTCCCTGGGTGGTCATGAGCTCCATGTCGGGAGCCCGGAATTCGTACAGCAACTGCCGGCACCGGCCGCAGGGCATCAGGATGTTCCCGCCGGCGTCGACGCAGTAGAAGGCGCGGAGAAGTCCGCCCCCGGTCATGTGCAGGTTGCCGATAAGGGCGCACTCGGCGCACAGGGATAGGCCGTAACTGGCGTTTTCAACATTGCAGCCACTGATGATCCGGCCATCCGCGGTAAGGGCTGCCGCCCCTACCGCGAAATTCGAATACGGTGCGTACGCGTGGGCCATGGCGGCTACTGCGGCGGCCTCGAGAGCGGCCCAGTCGACGTCGACGATATTCACCGTCAACCCTTCACGTACGGTATGCCGCTTGCCGCCGGGGGCCGGGACCTGCCCACGAGCCCGGCGACGGCGAACACAGTCACGAGGTAGGGCAGCATGGCCATGAACTGGCTGGGTACCGGGGTGCCGATG
>NZ_QAIQ01000597.1:0-1232 GCF_003061105.1 Arthrobacter sp. HMWF013 | reverse complement strand
GGTAAAGAACGAACCGCCGATCCCGGCCACCGCGCCGCCAAGGGTGACGTTCCAGAAACGGGTGGCGTTGACCTTGATGCCCAGGGTGTCGGCGGCCTGCGGGTGTTCGCCCACGGAACGGACCCGCAGGCCCCACTTCGTCTTGAACAATCCGACCCACACCACAGCTACGGCCACATACATCAGGTAGCCCACTACGGACTGCTTGAAGAGGATGGGGCCCAGGACAGGAATGCTGGACAGGATCGGGATCTCGATGATGGGCAGCCGGCCCGGGGAGTTGAACATGTCCTTGTCCGCCTGCATCACAGTGCTGAACAGGAAGCCGGTGAGGCCCGAGATCAGCACGTTCAGCACGACGCCGACGATGATCTGGTTGACCACATACCTGATGCTGAAGACTGCCAGCACCATGGACACCAGGGCACCGGCGACGGCCGCGGCGAGCAGCCCCAGATAGGGGCTGTCCGTCAGGCTGGCCACGATGGCGGCCGTGAATGCACCTCCCAGGAGCTGGCCCTCGATGGCGATGTTCACGACGCCGGAGCGTTCGCACAGGACACCTGACAGCGAGCCGAAAACAATCGGCACCGCAAGGGTGACGGACCCGGCGATGAGGCCGGCCAGCGAGATGCTGGGGGTCCTTGCGCCGCCGACGACCCAGATCAGGAAGGCCACCACGAACAGGACAGTGAAAGCGACCGGCAGCCAGCGGGGCGGCCGGGCGTTCTTGGTCTTCAGGAACATGGCGTAGCCCGCGAGGCCCAGCAGGATCACGGAAAGCAGGATCCCTGCCCCGAAGGCCGGCACTTCAATGGCCGGCAGTTGGAAGAAGTCGCCGCCGGAGGAGATGCCGAATTTGGCCGTTGCCTGTGGACCCATCAGGCCAAAGAAGATGAACGCGACCACGGCCAGCGCGAGCAGCGTGACCGGCAGCTTCCAGGTGACGGGCTTCCCGGAGTATGCCGCGGCGCCGGTGCCGTCCGGCTGTGGTTTCCCCTGCTGTGGCTTGACGGGTCTTCCCGGGACGGGTGAGGTTGCTGTTGTGCTCATGCTGCACCTCCGGTGGTTGCTGCCTTCGGGGATTTGCCGGCGGTTGCGGCCTTCTTCTTACGGGCGTTGAGTCCGAAGACCGCACGGACCAGCGGCGGCGCGGCGATGAACAGCACAATGAGCGACTGCACCACCAGCACGATGTCGATGGGGGTTCCGGTCTGGATCTGCATCTGGAC
>NZ_QAIQ01000596.1 GCF_003061105.1 Arthrobacter sp. HMWF013 | reverse complement strand
GGCCAAGGACCTGTGGGCACAGGCTGAAAAGATCCAGCCGTACGACGATTCGAAGCCGCTTCAGATTGCCTCCAACACCGATGGTGGCAACAAGGAATGGATCGACGCCGTAGCCAACGGTTTCAAGAACAACCTCGGCATCCAGTCCGAAATCCAGCCCTTTGCCAAGTTCGCTGAAGTACTGAACCTGCGCAAGTCCCAGTCCCTCCCGGGCCTGTCACGCGCCGGCTGGCAGGGCGACTACCCGTCGCTCTACAACTTCCTCGGACCGGTCTGGGCCACGGGTGCTTCCTCCAACTACGAGAAGTACTCGAACCCCGAGTTCGACAGCCTCCTCAAGGAAGGCCTTGCGGCCAAGTCCACCGAGGAAGCCAACGAGAAGTTCAACGAGGCACAGGAGATCCTCTTCAAGGATCTTCCGGGTCTGCCCCTCTGGGACCAGGCCAAGCCGATCGTCTGGAGCGAGAACGTCATCAAGGCCGAAACCGGCTGGAATGGCGGAGTTCTCTACTACAACATCACGGCCAAGTAGTCTCCACGATCTAACTTGCCGCAGGCGTATGGGGGTCCGGCACTAAGCCGGGCCCCCATTGTCCTGTTCGGCAGGAAGGCACCCATGAAATTCCCTTCTTCGCTCCCCGAAGGCCGGTGATCCGGTGGTCCGCTTTATCCTCCGCAGGCTCCTTCAGGCCATCCCCGTCTTCCTCGGCACTACCCTGCTGGTGTACTACATGGTTTTCGCCCTACCGGGTGACCCCATTGCGGCCCTCTTTGGCGACCGCCAACCCCCGCAGGCAGTGATCGACACACTGCGCAGCCAGTACCACCTGGATGAACCCTTCTGGGTCCAGTACGGCCTGTTCCTGCAGAACATTTTCACTTTCAACCTCGGCAACGACTTCACCGGACAGCCGATCGCTGCCTCATTGGCGAGGGTCTTTCCCGTAACCGCGATGCTGGCACTTGAAGCGTTGCTTATCCAGACCGTATTCGGCGTGGCATTCGGTGTCTTTGCCGGCCTGCGTCGTGGTGGCGTGTTTGATTCCACCGTGCTGGTCGCCTCGCTCGTAGTCATCGCTGTTCCCACGTTTGTCCTTGGCTTTGTTTTCCAGTTGGTCTTCGGAGTCCAGCTGGGCTGGGCCAAACCGACAGTCGGCGCTAACGCCGACTGGGGCAACCTGCTGCTGCCGGCCACCGTGCTGGGCCTTGTGTCGTTTGCCTATGTCCTTCGCCTGACGCGTGCTTCGGTCAGCGAGAGCATGAATGCCGATTACGTGCGGACTGCCACAGCAAAGGGCCTTTCCCGGCCCCGGGTTGTGATGGCACATATCCTGCGCAACTCCCTGATCCCCGTAGTCACCTTCCTGGGCGCAGACCTTGGCGGTCTGATGGGTGGCGCCATTGTCACCGAAGCCATCTTCAACGTGCCAGGGGTGGGCAACAAGCTCTATCAGGCCACCTTGCGGACTGAGGGGCCCACCATTGTCTCCATAGTCAGCGTGCTGGTTCTGGTATTTGTGGTAGCCAACCTGCTCGTTGATCTCCTGTACGCCTGGCTGGACCCAAGGATTCGTTATGACCAGTAAAAACAGCCACTTTGTGGCGCCCATCGACGAAACGCCGCTGCTCGCGACCGACACGCTCAAGACTGAGCAGGCGCCACTGAGCCTGTGGTCCGATGCGTGGCGCAAGCTCCGCCGTCGTCCGCTGTTCATCATTTCGTCGCTGTTGATCCTGGCGTTGATGATCATCGCGCTGTTCCCCGGACTGCTCTCGACTGTGCCGCCCAATGATGACTGCCAGCTCGGCAATTCCGAAGCAGGTCCGGCTCCCGGTCATCCTTTCGGATTCACCTTCCAGGGGTGCGATATCTATTCGAGGGTTGTCCACGGAACACAGGCTTCGCTCTCCGTGGGCCTCCTGTCTGTGATTTGCGTGGTGATCATCGGAGTGACGATTGGCGCGATCGCCGGCTACTACGGTGGCTGGGTTGACTCGGTCCTCGCACGTCTCGGTGATATTTTCTTTGCTTTGCCGTTGGTCCTTGGCGCCCTGGTTATCACCCAGCTGCCGTTTTTCCGTGACAACAAAAGCGTGTGGACGGTGGTGGTGATCATTGCGCTGCTGACGTGGCCCCAAATGGCGCGCATTGCCCGTGGCGCAGTCATCGAGGTCCGAAACGCAGATTTTGTGACTGCCGCCCGAGCTTTGGGCGTGTCGAGGGTCGGTGCGCTCCTGCGCCACGTCCTGCCGAATGCACTGGCACCGATCATTGTTATGGCCACCCTGAACCTGGGCATCTTCATCGTCCTCGAGGCCACCCTGTCATTCCTGGGCATTGGGTTGCCGCAAAGCATCATGTCCTGGGGCAACGACATTGCCGGCGCGCAGTCGTCCATCCGGACAAAGCCGGAGATCATGCTTTACCCTGCTGCAGCTTTGTCCATTACGGTCCTGAGCTTCATCATGTTGGGCGACGCCGTACGTGACGCCCTCGACCCGAAGAGCAGGCAGCGATGAGAGAAAACAACATGACGATTCCCGATGTTCATGTCGAGGAAGCAGGCAATTCAGGAGTCAAACCACTCCTGGAAATCCGTGACCTCGCCATCACCTTCAAGACCAGCACCGGCGAAGTCCAGGCAGTGCGAAACGCCCACCTGACCATCATGCCTGGTGAAACTGTGGCGATTGTGGGGGAGTCCGGCTCGGGCAAGTCCACTACGGCGTTGGCCGCGATCGGGCTCCTGCCGAACAACGGTGCGGTGACCGGCGGGCAGATCCTTCTTGATGGCGAGGATATTGCCCACGCCAGCGAAAAGCGGATGATTGAACTCCGCGGCAACACCATCGGCATGGTGCCGCAGGACCCGATGTCCAACCTGAACCCGGTCTGGAAGATTGGCTACCAAGTCAAGGAAACCCTTCGCGCGAACGGCCGGCCCAGTGGCCCGGACGACATCGCCAAGGTCCTTGAGCAGGCCGGACTCCCGGATGCCCACCGGCGCGCAAACCAGTACCCCCACGAGTTCTCCGGCGGTATGCGCCAGCGCGCGCTCATTGCGATCGGGCTCTCGTGCCAGCCGCGGCTTCTGATTGCAGACGAGCCGACGTCGGCACTGGACGTGACTGTCCAGCGGCAGATCCTGGATCACCTTGACACCATGACCACTGACCTGGGCACGGCTGTCCTGCTCATCACCCATGACCTGGGCCTGGCAGCGGAGCGTGCTGACAAAGTCGTGGTCATGTACCAAGGACAGGTCGTGGAGTCCGGTCCGTCCCTGGAGTTGCTCCGGAATCCGCGGCACCCGTACACCAAGCGGCTGGTTGAGTCCGCTCCCTCCCTGGCGAGCCGACGGATCCAGGTTGCCAAGGAACTGGGCGTGGAAGCGGCCGACCTCCTTGCGCCCACCGAAGAACCGGCCGCAGATCACGTCCTGAAGATCCAGGACCTGCGGAAGGTCTACAAGCTCCGACAGGGGCTGGGCAAGGCAACCGACTTTGCAGCGGTGGACGGCGTCAGCTTTGACGTCACCAGGGGAACCACTACGGCCATCGTGGGGGAGTCCGGCTCCGGAAAGTCCACCGTGGCCAAGATGGTCCTCCAGCTGGAAAAGCCGACGGAGGGAAAGATCCTGTTCGACGGCGTGGATACGGCTGCACTGAAGCCGGCGGAACTCTTCAAGTTCCGGCGCCGGGTGCAGCCGATCTTCCAGGACCCCTACGGGTCGCTGGACCCCATGTACAACATCTTCAGGACCATCGAAGAGCCCTTGCGGGTCCACAAGATCGGCAACAAAGCGAGCAGGGTGAAGAAGGTCCGCGAACTGCTGGACCAGGTGTCCCTGCCGCAGTCGAGCATGCAGCGGTTCCCCAACGAGCTGTCCGGCGGCCAGCGCCAGCGTGTTGCCATTGCGCGTGCTCTTGCCCTGGACCCGGAAGTGATCATCTGCGACGAAGCCGTGTCGGCCCTTGACGTGCTGGTCCAGGCCCAGGTGCTGAACCTGCTCGCGGACCTGCAGGCCAACCTGGGGCTGACCTACCTGTTCATCACGCACGACCTCGCGGTGGTGCGCCAGATCGCTGACCACGTGTGCGTGATGGAGAAGGGGAAGCTGGTTGAGACCGGCTCCACGGACGACGTCTTTGAGTCGCCGCAGCAGGACTACACCAAGGCTCTGCTGAACGCCATCCCGGGGGCGAAGCTGATGCTCCCGCCCGAGGTGGCCTGAGCTTTCGGTTGATCCAGCGGTTGGAGCCGGTGCCCTCAGGGCACCGGCTCCTTCCTTTCCCCCGCAAGCCACGGATTCGGGTGAGCTTCGTCACTCCCGCCGGCGCAATGGGCGGGATTCTAACCCCGGCGGGATGCCGTCCGGCTGCGATTTTTAGGCCAATAAATGCCTCAGCGTCTAGAATGATGGAAGGCGCCCTGTGTTAATGGGCCAATCCGTCGTGCGTTCCGGTTGGAAATGCGGCGATACAACAGCTGACTTCACCACTGAATCGAGCACTCACGCATGTCTGAAACCACCACCAACACCGCGGTAGCCACTGCATCGCGCAGTGACCTGCGCAACGTCGCGATCGTGGCCCACGTTGACCACGGCAAGACCACTCTGGTCGACGCCATGCTCAAGCAGACCAACTCTTTTGCCGAGCACAACCACCTCGAAGACCGCGTGATGGACTCCGGTGACCTGGAGCGCGAAAAGGGCATCACCATCCTGGCCAAGAACACCACCGTGGCCTACAACGGACCGTCCTCCAAGGGCGAGACCATCACCATCAACGTGATCGACACCCCCGGCCACGCCGACTTCGGTGGCGAGGTGGAGCGCGGCCTGTCCATGGTCGACGGCGTTGTACTCCTCGTTGACGCTTCCGAAGGTCCGCTGCCGCAGACCCGCTTCGTGCTGCGCAAGGCCCTGGCCGCGCACCTGCCCGTCATCCTGCTGGTCAACAAGACCGACCGCCCCGACGCCCGCATCGACGAAGTTGTGCACGAGTCCATGGACCTGCTCCTGGGCCTCGCCTCGGACCTCGCCGACGAAGTTCCGGACCTGGACCTCGACAAGATCCTTGAAGTTCCCGTTGTCTACGCAGCAGCGAGGGTGGGCCGCGCCTCCCTGGACCAGCCCGCCGACGGCTCCGCTCCGGACAACGAGGACCTTGAGCCGCTGTTCAAGACCATCATCGAGCACATCCCGGCCCCGACGTACAACCCGAACGGTGTCCTCCAGGCCCACGTCACCAACCTTGACGCCTCGCCGTTCCTGGGCCGCCTCGCACTGCTGCGCATCTACAACGGCACCCTGCGCAAGGGCCAGACCGTCGCCTGGGCCCGCGCCAACGGAGAGCTCAAGAACGTCAAGATCACCGAACTGCTCGCCACCAAGGCACTGGACCGCGTCCCGGCCGAGTCCGCAGGCCCGGGTGAAATCGTCGCCGTCGCCGGCATCGAGGAAATCACCATTGGTGAGACCCTGACCGACGTCGACAACCCGCAGCCGCTGCCGCTGATCACCGTGGACGATCCCGCCATCTCCATGACCATTGGTATCAACACCTCGCCGCTGGCCGGCCGGGTCAAGGGCGCCAAGGTCACGGCCCGCCAGGTCAAGGACCGCCTGGACAAGGAACTGATCGGTAACGTCTCCATCAAGGTTCTCCCCACCGAGCGTCCCGACGCCTGGGAAGTCCAGGGCCGTGGCGAGCTGGCGCTGGCAATCCTGGTTGAGCAGATGCGACGTGAAGGCTTCGAACTGACTGTTGGCAAGCCGCAGGTTGTTACCAAGACCGTCGACGGCAAGATCCACGAGCCGATGGAGCACATGACCATCGACGTGCCGGAAGAGTACCTCGGTGCCGTCACCCAGCTGATGGCTGCCCGCAAGGGCCGCATGACCAACATGGCCAACCACGGCACCGGCTGGTGCCGCATGGAGTTCATCGTTCCGGCCCGTGGCCTGATCGGGTTCCGCACCAGGTTCCTCACGGACACCCGTGGCGCCGGCATCGCAGCCTCCATCGCCGAGGGCTACGAGCCGTGGGCCGGCCCGATCGAGTACCGCACCAACGGTTCGATCGTGGCTGACCGCTCTGGCGTGGTCACCCCGTTCGCGATGATCAAGCTCCAGGAACGCATGTCGTTCTTCGTGCAGCCCACCTCCGAGGTCTACGAAGGCATGATCGTTGGCGAGAACTCACGCGCCGATGACATGGACGTGAACATCACCAGGGAAAAGCAGCTCACCAACATGCGTGCAGCGTCCTCGGACACCTTTGAGAACATGACCCCGCCGCGCAACCTGACCCTGGAAGAATCCTTGGAATTCGCCCGCGAAGACGAGTGCGTTGAGGTGACCCCGGAGTCCATCCGTATCCGGAAGCTCATCCTGGACGCCAGCGACCGCGCCAAGGCCACGCGCGCCCGCGCCAAGGTCTAAGCACTGACGCACGCCTCAAGAAAAAACTGCCGGTACGGCAGGCGGGACTCCCGCCGTCGTACCGGCAGTTTCTTTTTGCCCGAAGTCAGCCGCGCCTTGGAACTCAGACGCGGGGCCGGCGCCGCGGGGGAGCGGCCGGCACTTCCTTGGCTGCCACTACATTTACCAAGGGGATCACGACGTCGGCCTGCCGCGTGCGGACGGTGCAGTCGCCGTCGGCGGTTCCCACCAGCAGTCCCAGCGCATCGGTCAGGCCGCCTTCGATCCGGTAGCGGACCACCACCCGGGTTTCGGGGGAAGCGGACGCCAGGAATTCGGCGGGCGACGGCGGGGGGAGACTCACCACTTCATACTAAGTGGGCGGCTAGGTTCGCGGGAACGGGCTGGGAGATAATAGGCTCAGAAGTCAACAGTCCGGCCAACGTGCCGGATTCAGTGCCGGCGGATGCCGGAAAATCGTGGAGAGGCCAGGGACGTGACGTACGTAATCGCGCAGCCGTGTGTAGATGTCAAGGACAAGGCATGTATTGAGGAATGCCCCGTTGACTGCATCTATGAGGGTGAGCGTTCCCTGTACATCCATCCGGATGAGTGCGTCGACTGTGGCGCCTGCGAGCCGGTTTGCCCGGTGGAGGCCATCTACTACGAGGATGACACCCCGGAAGAGTGGGCCGACTACTACAAGGCCAACGTAGAGTTCTTCGATGACCTGGGCTCGCCCGGTGGCGCTGCCAAGATCGGCAACACGGGCAAGGACCACCCGATGATCGCCGCCCTGCCGCCGCAGAACCAAGACTGACCCGGGCCCACCGTTGACCGCAGCCGTGAACAGCTTTGGCCTGAGCCTGCCT
>NZ_QAIQ01000595.1 GCF_003061105.1 Arthrobacter sp. HMWF013 | reverse complement strand
CTCCGAGCAGCCCCAGGCCGGCGGATCCGCCGGCCTGGGGCTGCTCGGAGGGGTACTGGGCGTAGGGGGACTGCCCGTACGGCTGCTGGCCGTAGACCGGCGGCTGGGGCGTACCCTGCCCGTACTGAGGCGGGTTCTGCCCGAACTGGGGCGCGTTCTGCCCGTATTGGGGCGCGTTCTGGCCGGGCTGCGGAGTATTCTGCCCGTACTGGGGCGCGTTCTGCCCGTATTGGGGTGCGTTCTGTCCGTACTGCGGCGCCGGTGGAGTGGGCTGCCCGAACTGCGGGCTGTTCTCGCCGTAGCGGGGTGCCGGGGGCTGGTTGCCGGGCTCGGGTTCATTCGGAACGGGAGGCGGGACTGAGGGGGTGCTCATGAGCGGTCCTTTGCAGGTCGGGTATCAGTTCGGCTGCTGGGTACAGTCCACTGGCCCTGCCCCCAGTACGGCTTACCTCCACCGTACCCCCGGCCGGTCCCGCAGCGGGCCATTCCGGCAAGGTGATCCGGGTTAAACAGAGCACCCTCTAAACACAGCACCCCGACCGCCGGGATTCCAAGGGGAAAACCGGCGGCCGGGGTGCTGTCAGAACGTAAGAACTATGCTGCGGGGGCGATGAACGCCAGCTCCAGGTTGATGGCAACCTTGTCGCTGACCAGCACGCCACCGGCTTCGAGCACGGCATTCCAGGTCAGGCCGAAGTCCTTGCGGCTGATGATGGTTTCGGCGGAGACGCCGGCGCGGGTCATGCCGAACGGGTCCACGGCCACGCCGTTGAACTCGGTCTCGAGCGAGACGGGACGGGTGACGCCCTTGATGGTGAGGTCGCCGGTCAGCTCGTAGCTGTTGCCGTTGGCCACCAGGCCATTGGAGACGAAGGAGATTTCCGGGAACTTCTCGACGTCGAAGAAGTCTTCGCCGCGGACGTGGCCGTCACGGTTGACGTCACCGGAATCGAAGCTTGCGGTCTGGATGGTGGCGCTGATCCTGGAATCCGCCACGTTCTCGGCGAGGTCCAGGGTAGCTGCAGCATCCTTGAACTGGCCGCGGACCTTGCTGATGCCTGCGTGCCGGACGGTGAAGCCGATTTCGCTGTGCGAGTTGTCGAGGGTCCAGGTGCCGGTGGTGATGTCGGTGGGAAGAGCCATGGTGTATCTCCTTGAGTTTGTCGGGTGGTCCTGCCGGATAGCTTGATGCTTCATCTGTTGAACTCTCAACTATCCGCTGCATCCAGTATAAACATGCATTTGCATGTTTTGTTCCCGGTTCCGGAACATTTTTCCAAAACTTTCAGTTCTACTGGATGTAGAAGATTTCGGATCGCACGCCATCTTTGAGAAACTGGTAAACATGCCCCAAGCCACTGTCCATCTGCTCCGCCACGGCGAGGTCCACAATCCCGACGGCGTTCTGTACGGCAGGCTGCCCGAATTCCACCTCTCCGAGCTGGGCCAGGAGATGGCGCTGACCCTCGCCGCGCACTTCAGCGAGCGCGCCGCACAGGGTGCCCGGATCGTTTACCTCGCCGCGTCACCGCTGGTCAGGGCCCAGGAAACGGCAACGCCCACGGCCGAGGCGCTGCACCTCGAGATCCACACCGATGAACGCATCATCGAGGCCGAAAACTACTTCCAGGGCATGAAGGTCACCAAGGCGGAACTGCGCAAACCCAAGCACTGGCCGCATCTGGTCAACCCGCTTAGGCCGTCCTGGGGCGAGCCCTACAAAGCGCAGGCAGCCCGCGTCCAGGCGGCCGTCCAGGATGCCCGGCTCCGCGCCATCGAACTGGCCGGCAACGACTTCGGAACAAGCGGCCCCGAGGCCATCATGGTCAGCCACCAGCTCCCCATCTGGGCCACCCGGCTGAGCGCCGAGGGCCGCCCGCTGTGGCATGACCCGCGCAAACGCGAGTGCACTCTGACCTCCATCACGTCCCTGGTGTTCGACGACGACGGCTCGCTCCTGCGCGTCGAGTACAGTGAGCCCGCTGCCGCCCTTCTCCCCGGCGCCGCCACCACTCCGGGGGCCTGACCATGAAAACCACTG
>NZ_QAIQ01000070.1 GCF_003061105.1 Arthrobacter sp. HMWF013 | reverse complement strand
GACTGCTCCCCCGTGTCCGACGGCGCCGCCGCCGTCGTGCTTTCCGCCGCACCAACCGGTGGGGCCACCGCCCCGGTGCGGCTCGCCGGGTTCGGCCACGCGCACGACTTCTTCCCGGCCGAACGCCGCGACCCCACCGCCTTCGCCGCCACCCGCGTATCGTGGCAGCGCGCACTGGCGATGGCCGGCGTCGGGCTCGAGGACCTCGACTTCGCCGAAGTGCACGACTGCTTCACCATCGCCGAACTGCTCATGTACGAGGCCATGGGCCTGACCGAACCCGGGCAGGGCGCCCGGGCGCTCGATGAAGGCTGGGTCTTCAAGGACGGCAAGCTGCCCGTCAATGTCTCCGGCGGCCTCAAAGCCAAGGGCCACCCCGTCGGCGCCACCGGAGTCTCGCAGCATGTGATCGCCGCAATGCAGCTGACCGGTACCGCCGGGGGCATGCAGCTGGGCCGCGCCCGCCGGGCCGCTGTGCAGAACATGGGCGGCGTGGGAATCGCCAATTACGTCAGCGTCCTCGAAGCCCTCTAAAAGCAACGCGGGGTCACATCCCGCCCGATATCGAGGGGCTATCGGGCCGGATCTGACCCCGCGTTGGCTGTGTGCGGCGCCGTGACTCCGGGTGACCGGCCTACCCCTGCCCAGCCTTCCCGGCTAGAGTAGTAAGCATGCTGATGAAAAGTCGGCATGCCTACCAGGACTGAAGGAGCTCCAATGAATTTGGGCAACATCATCAGGAACGCCATGGGACGGACAACGAGCGGGACGAAGGCCGGCGGAACAATGCGCCGCGCCGGCGGGATGAACACAGCTGGCCGCGCCCACACAACGGGCAGGGCAGGCGGGACCATCGCCAACCGTATCCGCGGCATGCTCAAGAGGCACTGACCAGCCTCCATAATCGCTGGACGGGCCCCGGAGATACCTCCGGGGCCCGTCTCATTGCCTGGGCCCTCCGGCGCCGGCCTGGTGCATTTTTCGTCCCGGAGGCCCGCGATCCCCGGAGTACGATGAGGTCATGATTTCTGCGGCTTGCCACCGCCCTGGATGCGTCGCGTCCCCGAAGCAGTCCTGCCTTCAAAAGGCCGTGGTGGTGCCGTGAAAACCCCGCCGGCCACCTCTGTCCTCGCCCGCAAGGTACGGCGCTCCCTGCGCCGGGTGCCTGTGTGGGTTTGGCGCCTGCTGATGCACAGCGTGAGTTCCAGCGAGCGGGCCCGGTTCAACAAAGACCCCATCACGGGCCTGGAATATACCTTCGACGTTGACTTTGTCGGCGCAGGCCACCGTTACCAGCTCCTGGATGTCATCGCCCCGCCGGCCGCCGGTGACGGCGCCACCACGGCCCTTCCGGTGTATGTCTACTTCCACGGCGGCGGGTGGACCTCCGGAGACAAAGCCGCCCTCACCAAATACTGCGCGAGCCAGGCCGAGGCCGGCATGGTGGTGGCCAACGTCAATTACCGGGTGGCGCCCGAGTTCCACATGGCCCATGTTTTGGACGATGCGAATGCGGCGTTGAACTGGGTGCAGCGCAATATCGGCCGGTTCGGCGGGGACCCCCACCGCCTGGTGCTCGGGGGCGACTCCGCCGGCGGCCAGATAGCGGCGCTGCTCACAGCTGCGACGATCCATTCTGAACTTGCAAGCCACTACAAACTCCACCCCGCCGTCGCGGTTCAGGACATCAAGGGGCTGGTACAGCACTGCAGCGTGGTGGACTTCTCCGTCTTCTTCGAGAAAGGCTTTGTCCTCAGCCTGAACTTTGTCCGGATGCTCCTCCCCGGCCGCGGCATAACGCGGCCCAAACCGGGACGGCACGAGCACCTGCGCCGGGCCGCCAGGTTCCTCTCGCCGATCGAGTGGCTGGATTCCCGCCATCCGCCGGTCCTTGTCACCACCTCTGAACGCGACTACTTCTACACTGCCAACCTGAACTTCATCAACCGCCTGCGCGAGCACTCTGTGCCGGTGGACGCCCTCGTCTACGACTGGGCGTCCACCAACACCGAACACACCTGGCAGCAGAACTACCGCTATCCCGAGTCGCAGGAGGTCTACCGCAGGCTCCACGCCTTCGTGGATCGGGTGGCCGGGTAACGCGCCTGTGCCGGCTTCCGGGGGCTATCTTTGATCCATGGCGTCCTACGAGCCGAAGAAACCCCCAGCGCCTTCAGCCGGGCCCTTGGATGAGGTCACCCGCGAAGATGCGGAGGTCCGGGACTGGGACTGGTCGGTCCTCCCAGAGGGCTCGGTAAGCTCGCGTTTCGCAGCACCCAGCGGCAGCCTCGCGATGGCAACCATGGGAAAGCCCGGGAACACCCGTGTGGTGCTGGTGCCCGGAGTCACCGGCTCCAAGGAGGACTTCGCCATCATGATGCCTGACCTCGCGGAGGCAGGCTTCCAAGTGGTCAGCTACGATCTGGCCGGGCAGTACGAATCGGCTGGTGCCGGGCCAGAGAACCTTGTCCCGCCGCGGAAGCACTACGACTATGAGCTCTTCGTTGACGATTTCCTGGCGGTCCTCGAGTCCGGCGAAGGCCCGGCCCACGTGGTCGGCTACTCCTTCGCCGGCATCGTCGCGCAGATTGCGTACACCCGGCGGCCGGAGCTCTTCCGCAGCCTGACCCTCCTGAGTTGCCCGCCGGAACCCGGGCAGGGCTTCCGGGGCGTCACCAAGTTCGGCAGGGTCACCGGCTGGGCAAATGGCCGGGTAGGAGCAGCCCTGATGATCTGGGGCATCCGCCGGAACTTCAACAAGATCACTCCGCACCGGCTGACGTTTGTCCGGCACCGGTTCCGGTTCACGCGCCGCCAGTCTGTGCGCGACATCTATGAACTGATGAAGCGGGCGCCGGACCTGCGGCAGGAGCTGGCCGCCGCCACGTTGCCGAAGTTCGTTGCCGTGGGTGAACACGATCTCTGGCCGCTTGAACTGCATCAGCGTTTCGCCCGGTCCATTGGCGCCCGCATCGCTGTGTACCGCGGAGGCCACAGCCCCTGCGAAACGTCACCGCACGAGTTTGCACGCGATCTCCTTGCCCTCTACGCCGGGTCCGGATAGGCACTCAGGGCCGGCGGCCGTGTTCCCGTGCCCACCGCCGGCGTTCGGCGAGGCGCCGCAATGGCGGTTCGGCAGCGAATTCCACCCGGAATGTCTCCACCGTCATCGCCATCCTGCTCCGCATTGCCTTGAGATTTGCGAACGGCCTCGCCGAGACGCCCACCTGGAGCATGGGATCGTAGGTGACGGTCATATCGGGACGCAGATGGTAGGAGATATCAAAGTCGTCATGAACCCGGGAATTGTCGCGGATGACGGTACCGCTGAGCCTCGCCCAGACATCGGACCGCAGGGCAAAGTTTGAGCCGAAGAGTGGAGTGTGGCCCATCATCAGACCGACGGCCCAGAAAAAACCACCCAGGTAGGCATGGCGGCCCAGCCAGCACACGAGCCTGTTTGCGCCATAGAAATATGCCGGCCCGGACACTGCCGACAAGGGCCCGGTGCGGTCAAGGGTGGCTTCAATACGCTCCAGCCAATCCGTTGGCGGCCGTGAATCCGTGTCCAGCCGGGCGATGATGCCGGACTCCGCTGCGTCGAAACCTGCCGCCGTGGAGGCGGCAATTCCGGGCAGGCTGACCGGGATCCGGCGCACGCCCGCCGCGTCACAGACGGCAGCGGTATGGTCGGTGCTGGCGTTGTCTATCACGATGATTTCGTCAGCCGGACGGGTCTGCTCATGCAGCATGGAAAGACATGACGCCAGCATGTCAGCATCGTTTCTGGTCGGTATCACCACGGAGACAGATCCCATGTTGGCCAGACTATAGCGCCATATTGGGACAAATACCCTTGCAAGCGGGCCGTCAGCCCCGTACGTTTGGGACAGCGGATGAAGTTCGCAGCACCGGGGGCCTTGTGCCGGCGGAGCAACTCAGAGTCACACGAAGGAATGCAGCATGGCAACAGGCACAGTTAAATGGTTCAACGCCGAAAAGGGTTTTGGTTTCATTGCCCCTGACGACGGGTCAGCCGACGTTTTCGCACACTACTCGGCTATCGCCAGCAGCGGCTACCGCTCGCTGGATGAGAACCAGAAGGTCGAATTCGATGTGACCCAGGGTCCCAAGGGCCCGCAGGCAGAGAACATCCGTCCGCTCTAATAGCTCGAGGTAACGCACCGGCCTGGCCGGAGTACTACCGGACAAAACAAGGGTCCCGCTGAAGCATCAGTTTCAGCGGGACTTT
Source organism: Arthrobacter sp. HMWF013 (assembly GCF_003061105.1). Lineage (GTDB taxonomy): Bacteria > Actinomycetota > Actinomycetes > Actinomycetales > Micrococcaceae > Arthrobacter. Next base: position 15,057 of record NZ_QAIQ01000070.1, on the reverse strand, counting down.
TGCGTCTACACAAAGGCCGACTTCCCCGTCACCGCCCGGCCCACGATCAGTGAGTTGATCTCGTAGCTGCCCTCGTAGGTGTACAGGATTTCGGCGTCGCCAAACAGCTTGCCCATTTCGTAGTCTGTGCTGATCCCGTTCCCGCCCAGGAGCGACCTGCCCATCGCCACGGATGCACGGGCCAGCCGGGTGCACGTGGCTTTGGCCATGGCCGCCTGCACCATATCCAGTTTTCCGTCCTCCTGGATCCTGGCCAGCTGGGCCATCAGCGCCAGTGAAGCTGAGGCGTTGCCCAGTATTTCGGCAAGTTGCTGCTGGATCAGCTGGAACCGGGCGAGTTCCCTGCCGAACTGCCTGCGTACCAGCGAATAGGAGCGGGCGACGTCGAACGCGGCCAGTTGGATGCCGGCGGCCTGCCAGCCCACCCAGGCACGTGAATCACGCAGCAGCGCGTTTGCCTTGGAGAAATCCGTGGCGCCGGGGAGGAGATTGGACTCCGGAATCCTGACGTCCGCCAGGACAATGTCAGCGTTCTGCATGATGCGGAGGCCGATTTTGTTGGCGATCTTCGTGGCCGAGTACCCCGGACGGTCGGTCTCGACGATGAAACCCTTGATCTGCCCATCGGCGGAGTCGCGGGCCCACACCAGGGCAAAGTCGGCAATGGTCCCGGCTCCGATCCAGCGCTTGGCGCCGTTGATGACCCATTCGCCGTTCTCCAGCCGCGCAGAAGTCGCCAGGCCGCCGGCGATATCCGAGCCGTGGTCCGGTTCCGTCAGGGCGAAGGCACCCAGCTGGCTGAAGTCCTCGAGCCCGGGAAGCCAGCGGCGCTTCTGCTCGTCAGAACCGAGCTCGTTGATCATGCCGACAATCAGTTCGTTGTGGATACCCACCAGGGCGGAGAGCGAAACGTCCGCGCGGGCAACCTCTGTGTACATCAATCCCTTGAACAGCTTGGAGCTGCCGTCCGTCTGCAGGCCGCCCAGGCCATGCCGGCCCATCTCCTTGAGCAGGCCGAAGGGAAACTCCTCCCGGTTCCAGTACTCGATGGATGCCTCCCGCACGGACGACTGCAGGAACGCGCGGATGCCCAGATACCGCTCCCGTTCGGACGCGGGCAGAAGGTCGACGACGTACATCAGGTCGGCGTCCGGGAAGGGGACCGTTCGCGGTTCTTCGCTCCCACGTCCTTGTGGCTGCACGGGCATTCATCCCTTCACTCTTCCAAAACCGTTGGATGTCCTAGTATATTGCACAGGATCAGAATGAAAGTGGGATGCATCACGTGGCGAAAGGCGGACGAGGATGACCACACCACTCCCCCGTGATCCCATCGCGGATGCCCGGCGCAATTGGGAGGACCACGGGTGGACGGACGTGGCCGCGCCCATGGCCGCCATCACGGCCATCATGCGGACCCAGCAGATCCTGCTCTCCCGGGTGGAAGCCATCCTCAAACCACTGGGCCTGACGTTCGCGCGCTACGAATTGCTGGCACTGCTCAGCTTTGCCCGCAGCGGGGCGCTGCCCATGAACAAGGCGAGCGCCCTGCTCCAGGTCCATCCGACGTCGGTGACCAACGCCGTGGACCGGCTCGAAAAGGCGGGGCTGGTCTCGCGCGCGCCGCACCCCACTGACGGCCGCACCACGCTTATCGAAATCACTGCGGAAGGCCGGACGCTCGCCAAAAGTGCTACGGCGGCACTGAATGCCGAAGTCTTCAGCCAGTCAGGGTTCAGCCCGGAGGACGTGGACCACCTGATCAGCATCCTGGGCCGGTTCCGCCGGGATGCCGGCGATTTCTCCGATCAAGACCTGTGACAGGCCAGGTCAGCGCCTGCCCGCCCTGCTGCGGCGGACACTCCTGACGACGAGCCAGAGTACCGAAAGGCCCAGCGCCAAATAGACGGCGTAGTTGAGGAAGCGGGAATACTGCTCAATCACCTGGTACTGGGTACCCAGCGCATAACCGAGGCCTATCAGGGCGCCATTCCACAGCCCGCTTCCCCCGAGGGTGTAGACACTGAAGGTGCCAAGGTGCATGTTGGACGCGCCGGCCGGCAACGAAATCAGGCTGCGCACACCGGGGAGCAGCCGGCCGAAGAAGATCGAGGACCGTCCGTGCCGGCCAAACCAGCCGGCGGCGTGATCAAAGTCCTCCCGGTCCACCAGGGGAAGCCTGGACAGGCCCCGGATGGACCGCTCCAAACCTAGCTTGGCACCGAGCCAATACAGGAGGAGCGCCCCCAGATAGGCGCCAAGCGTGCTGGTGATGAAGATCAGGACCAGGTTCAGCGACCCCTGCTTCGCCAGGTACCCGGCCAGCGGCAGGATCACTTCGCTGGGGATGGGCGGCAGGACGGTCTCGGCGAGGGTGAACAGCCCTACACCCCACTCGCCAAGGGTTTCAATGCCCCGCGCGGCAACGCCCAGCAGGCCAGTCAGGTTCTCTGTTGAGCCGGACGCGGCCTCGGACGTTCCCCACATATACATTTCCCCATTCCCCGAAGTATCCAGCCGTCCCGTGGCAGTCTGCTCCCTACGAGTCTATGAGGACCCGGGCCTGGACCTCACATGCATGCGTTCGCCCTGGGTGCCGAAAAGGCTGAGGAACTCCACAGCGCCGGTATCTGCGCGGCCAAACCAGTGCGGGACGCGGGTATCGAATTCAACGGCTTCGCCGGCCGCGATCACCAGGTCCTTGCTCCCCAGGACCATCCTGAGCCGGCCGTTGAGCACGTATAGCCATTCGTACCCCTCGTGGACCTGCGGGTTCGGCTCGTCAGGCTGGCCGGCCGGCAGGATGTGCTTGTACGCCTGGATTCCGCCCGGCCGCCTGGTTAGCGGAATGATCGTCATCCCGTGGCGGACCATCGGGCGCAGGTGCAGGCGGGGGTCTCCGGTTTCCGGTGCGCCCACGAGTTCATCCAGTGGGACCCTATGGGCTTTGGCCAGGGGCAGCAGCAACTCGAGGTTGGGGCGGCGCCGGCCGGATTCCAATCTGGACAGGGTGCTCACCGAAATTCCGGTGGCCTCGGCGAGGGCAGCCAGGGTGGTATTGCTGCCCAGGCGCAATGCCTTCAGGCGTGGTCCTACGGCGGCGAGCACATCGTCCATCTGCTGATCCATTTCCCAAGTTTGCCATTCCGGCAATATTCTTTGCCACTTATTGCGCCTTCAGCCCACCATGGATGCATGAGCAGAGACAACAACAGAAAATATGACGTCCTGGTGATCGGCGGCGGGGCCGCAGGCCTGAGTGCCGCCCAGATGTTGGGGCGGTCCCGCCGTTCCGTACTGGTGGTGGACAGTGGCGAACCCCGGAATGCCCCCGCGCAGGGGGTTCACGGATTCCTGTCCCGCGATGGTGTCAGCCCGGCCGAACTCCTGGAGATCGGCCGGGCCGAAGCCGGGCGTTACGGGGTCCGGACCATCCAGGGCGCAGCGGTTACCGCCGCAGGCAACATTGCCGAGGGCTTTACCGTGACCCTGGCGGACGGGCGCGTCCTGAAGGGCAACCGCCTCCTGATCACCACCGGGCTGGTGGACGATCTCCCCGCCATTCCCGCGCTCCGCGAGCGCTGGGGCAAGGACGTGCTGCACTGCCCCTTCTGCCACGGCTGGGAAGTCCAGGACCAGGCCATCGGCATCCTCGGAAAGGGCCCCTGGTCCGTGCACCAGGCCCTGCTGTTCCGCCAGTGGAGCGCCAACATCACGTTGTTCCTGAACAGTCTGGTGCAGCCCTCCGACGAAGAACTGGAGCAGTTGGCCGCCCGCGGCGTCAGGGTGGTGGCCGGCGCGGTGGAATCGCTGCGCGTGGAGGATGACCGGCTGCGCGGGATTGCCCTGGCCGGCGGTCCGGAGGTGGCTGTGGACGCCGTGGTAGTGGGACCTCAGGTCCGGGCGCGGCTGGATGCATTTGCCGGCCTGGGCCTGACGCCCGAGCCGCACCCGATGGGCATCGGCGACTTCCTGGCCACGGACGCCGACGGCGCCACAGCCGTCCCGGGCGTGTGGGCGGCAGGCAACGTGACGGACATGCGCGCGCAGGTCCTGGCCTCGGCAGCGGCTGGCTCGTGGGCCGCCGTCGTCATTAACAACAGCCTGATGGCCGATGAAATGGCGGCAGACCTCACCGCCTACCGCGAATCCCAGTCGGTTGGTCCGGGGGTCAGCGGTGGTTGAACTCCGGCTGGCGCTTCTCGGTGAAGGCGGCCATGCCTTCTTTCTGGTCTTCGGTGGCGAAGAGTGAATGGAAGAGCCGCCGCTCAAAGACAACGCCCTGGGCGAGGCCTACCTCGAAGGCGGTGTTGACGGCTTCCTTCGCCAGCATGGCCACCGGCTTGGACTTGGATGCGATGACTTCGGCGGCTTTCAGTGCCTCGTCCACGACGTCCGCTGCGGGCACCACTCGCGAGACCAGCCCGGCGCGTTCGGCCTCATCAGCGCCGATGAAGCGCCCGGTGAGGATCATGTCCATGGCCTTCGCTTTGCCCACGGCACGGGTCAGGCGCTGCGAGCCGCCCATGCCGGGGAGTACGCCAAGGTTGATCTCCGGCTGACCGAACTTGGCGTTGTCCCCGGCGATGATGAGATCGCACATCATGGCCAGCTCGCAGCCGCCGCCCAGCGCGAAGCCGGACACCGCAGCGATGGTGGGGATGCGGAGCCGGGTGAAGTCCTCCCAGCCACGGAACCAGTCGGCGGCGTACATGTCCATGTAGCCCTGCGCGGCCATCTCCTTGATGTCGGCCCCGGCGGCAAAGGCCTTGGCTGAACCGGTGATCACCACCGCTCCCACTGCCGGGTCTGTGTCCATGGCGGACACTGCGGCCACGAGTTGGCCCATGGTGGCGTGGTCCAGGGCGTTGAGCGCCTCCGGCCGGTTGAGCGTGACCAGGCCTACCCTGCCGCGCTGTTCCACCAGGATGTTCGTGTACTCCGTCATGCCTGACTCCCGTCATTGTGCGACTTCGCGCGGATTTCCGTGATGATTCCGGAGAAGTCACGGTCTGCGCCGCCTTCAGCCGCAAACGTATCGTAGATCTCGGACGCGAGCGGCCCCACCCGTGCTGCCACCCCGGTGCTTTGGAGGGCATTCAGCGCGAGGCGCAGGTCCTTGGCCATCAGCGCGCCGGCAAAACCCGGCTGGTAGTCGCGGTTGGCAGGGCTGGTGGGAACCGGTCCGGGAACTGGGCAGTTGGTGGTCAGCGCCCAGCATTGGCCCGAGGCCGCGGAGGCGACGTCGAACAGCGCCTGGTGTGTCAGGCCCAGCTTCTCGCCGAGCACAAACGCCTCGCTCACCGCGATCATGGAGACGCCGAGGATGAGGTTATTGCAGATTTTCGCCGCCTGGCCACCGCCGTGCCCGCCGCAGTGCACCACCCGCTTGCCCATGACCTCGAGCATGGGCCGCACCGCTTCGAAATCCTCCGGCCCGCCGCCCACCATAAAGGTGAGGGTGCCGGCTTCAGCGCCCACCACACCGCCGGAAACGGGCGCGTCCACGGAGCGGTGGCCTGCCTCGATGGCCAGCGCGGCGGCTTCCCTGGCCTCGTCCACGTTAATGGTGGAGCAGTCCAGAAACATGGTTCCCGGTGAGGCCGTCTCCAACAGCCCCGGTTTCCCGTCTGCGCCGCGGTAGGCGTCCAGCACGTGCCGGCCGCTGGGGAACATGGTGAGCACTACAGCCGCACCGGCCACAGCGTCGGCGGCGCTCCCGCTGATGGGCACGCCGTGGGCACGTGCGGCTTCCAAAGCCGCGGGAACAACGTCGTAGCCCGCCACCGGATAGCCGGCCCTGACCAGGTTCACCGCCATCGGCCCGCCCATATGGCCCAGGCCCAGGAAGGCGACAGCCGGCTTCCCGGGTACGACAGAAGGGTCTTCAGACATGGTCCGTCTCCTTTGGCTGGAGGGTGAGCTCCCGGTCTCCGAGCGGTTCAAAGAACCGGTCAACATCGGCCGGCCGCACCTCGTGGAGGGCGGCCGGTTTCCAGAGCGGCGTGCGGTCCTTGTCCACCACCTGCGCACGGATTCCTTCGCGGAAATCCGGCGCGGCCAGGAACCGCAGCCCCACCCGGTATTCCTGCGCCAGGGCCTCGTCCAGGGTCAGGCGCCTGGCCCTCCGCAAGGACTCCAGCGCCACCTTAACTGCGGTGGGCGATTTGGCCTCGATGGTGTCCGCTGCCTCGTGGGCAACTTCCATCCCTGCCCCGTCAAAGGCCCGCAGCCTCCGGACAATGTCCTCCGCATCGTCGCCGGCATAGGCTTCATCAATCCAGGCGCGCTGCCCCGCCAGTGGTGCGGGCGGAGCAGTGCGGGCAAAACGTACGACGGCGGCTTCCGCACTTTCGCTTTCGAGCGCCGCTGCCAGCTCCGGGAGGCTGTCCGCCGGGACGTGGTGGTCCGCCAAGCCCAGGAACAGCGCGTCCGCTCCGGTGAGGTGTGCCCCGGTCAGCGCGGCATGGGTGCCCGACTCCCCTGGTGACCTGGCCAGCAAAAAGGTGCCGCCGACGTCGGGCACGAAACCTATGGTGGTTTCCGGCATCCCCGTCCGGGTCCGTTCGGTGACCACCCGGTACGAACCGTGCGCCGAAATTCCGACGCCGCCACCAAGCACCAGCCCGTCCATCAGGGCCACATAGGGCTTGGGGTAGCGGGCGATCAGGGAGTTCAGGCGGTACTCGGTCGCCCAGAATCCGGTTGTTTGGGTCCCCCCGGTGAGCAGGTCCCGGTAGATCGCCACAATGTCGCCGCCGGCGCAGAGGCCCCGCTTTCCGGCGCCGTGCACCAGCACCGTGGCCACGCCGTCGTCGTCCGCCCAGGCAATGAGCTGCTCCAGCATGGCCGTCACCATCCCGGCCGTCAGCGCGTTAACCGCCTTGGGCCGGTTGAGTGTGACGATGCCGAGGTGGCCGCGGCGGGCGAAGAGGATCTCCGGTTCGCGTGCTTTTTCCGGTGGCAGTCCGGTCATCAGCTTCCTTCCGGCATCACGAAGCTGGAGCCCTGGCGGATCCCGGAGGGCCAGCGCGTGGTGACCGTTTTGGTCTTGGTGTAGAAGCGGAACGCATCGGCGCCGTGCTGGTTCAGGTCGCCAAAGCCGGACGCCTTCCAGCCGCCGAAGGTGTAGTACGCGATCGGCACAGGGATGGGAACGTTGATTCCCACCATGCCCACTTCCACCCGGCTCGCGAAGTCGCGGGCAGCATCGCCGTCGCGCGTGTAAATGGCCACACCGTTGCCGAATTCGTGCTCGCTGCACAGGCGGAGGGCCTCATCGTAATCGGCAGCGCGGAGGATGCTCAGGACGGGGCCGAAGATTTCCTCCTGGTAGATCTTCATGTCCTTGGTGACGTGGTCGAAGAGCGTGGGCCCCACCCAGAACCCGTCGTCGTACCCTTCCACGGTGAGTCCGCGTCCGTCGGCCAGCAGGGTGGCGCCCTGGTCAACGCCGGACTGGATGTAGCCCTCAATCCGTTCCTTGGCACTGGGTGCCACCACCGGCCCGAAGTCGGAATCCTTGGCCAGGCTGTGGCCCACCTTGAGCCCCTTGATGCGGTCCTGGAGTTTGCGGGCCAGCCGGTTGGCGGTGTCCTCACCCACGGGGACGGCCACGGAAATGGCCATGCAGCGTTCACCGGCGGAACCGTAACCGGCTCCGATCAAGGCATCGGCTGCCATGTCCAGATCGGCGTCAGGCATGATCACCATGTGGTTCTTGGCCCCGCCGAAGCATTGGGCGCGCTTGCCGTGCGCTGCCGCTGTGGCATAGATGTACTGGGCGATCGGCGTCGAGCCCACAAAGCCGATGGCCTTGACGCGCGGGTCCTCAAGCAGCGCATCGACCGCTTCCTTGTCCCCGTTGACCACGTTGAACACGCCGTCCGGGACACCTGCCTCGGAATACAGCTCGGCCAGCCGCAAAGGAACCGACGGATCCCGTTCGGAAGGCTTCAGGATGAAGGCGTTGCCTGCCGCCAGGGCCGGACCCGACTTCCAGAGCGGGATCATCGCCGGGAAGTTGAAGGGCGTGATGCCCGCAACCACCCCCAGCGGCTGCCGGAGGGAATGGATATCGATTCCGGGGCCGGCATCGGTGGAAAACTCGCCTTTGAGCAGGTGCGGGGCGCCGGCTGCGAACTCCACCACTTCGATGCCGCGCTGGATATCGCCCTTGGCATCCGCGAACGTCTTGCCATGCTCGGAAGACAGCAACGTGGCCAATTCGTCCATGTTCTGGTTGACCAGGTCGACGAATTTCAGCAAGATCCGGCCGCGGCGCTGCGGGTTCATGGCGCCCCACTCCAGCTGGGCCTTCTCCGCGGCGGCCACCGCGTTCTGGACTTCCTCCCTGCCGGCCAGCGGCACCCGGGCCTGGACCTGGCCCGTGCAGGGGTCAAAAACATCGCTGTAACGGCCTGAGTTCCCCTCGACTCTCTGGCCGCCGACGTAGTGGGACAGTTCGCGCACCATGGCTGAATGCTCCTTCGCATGTGATCCAGATCATCTGTGCAAGCGAATATACTCGGACTTCCTACTAAATTCCAGACGTCCGGTCCGGGCCGGTGGCCGCCGTCGGCTATGCCAGGCGCCCAAGTTCGGTAAGTTAGGGACTGTGAAGATTGCTACCTGGAACGTGAACTCCCTCCGTGCCCGCGCCGACCGCGTGGAGGCCTGGCTGCAGCGCAGCGACTGCGACGTCCTGGCCATCCAGGAGACCAAGTGCAAGGACGAGAACTTTCCCTGGGAACTGTTCGAGCGGATGGGCTACGAAGTGGCGCATTTCGGCGTGGACCAGTGGAACGGCGTGGCCATCGCTTCCCGGGTGGGGCTGGAAGACGTGGAGCGGACCTTCCTGGACCAGCCCACGTTCGGCAAAGCCGGTAAGGACCCCGTCCAGGAGGCGCGCGCCATAGCAGCCACGTGCGCCGGCGTCCGGATCTGGAGCCTCTACGTACCCAACGGCCGCTCCCTCGACGACGAACACATGCCGTACAAGATCAAATGGCTCGGCTCCCTCAAGGACCACGCCCAGAGCCTCCTCGCCGCTGATCCATCGGCCCAGGTGGCCCTGATGGGCGACTGGAACATTGCCCCGCTGGATGAGGACGTCTGGGACATCAACCTGTTCCTGACCCAGGGCCACACCCACGTCAGCCCGCCGGAACGCGCAGCATTCCACGCCTTTGAAGAGGCCGGTTTCACCGACGTGGCGCGCCAGTACACCCCCGGGCCCGGTGTGTACACGTACTGGGACTACACCCAGCTCCGCTTCCCGAAGAAAGAAGGGATGCGGATCGACTTCGTCCTCGGCTCACCCGCCCTGGCCGCGCGCGTCACCGGCGCCTCGATCGACCGCGAGGAACGAAAAGGCAAAGGCGCCTCTGACCATGCCCCCGTGCTGGTGGACCTGGCCGACTGATGGTCGCGGCGTGGGCTCAGGAAAGGAGACTGCAGTGACCGGAAACCTCTACCGGGGCCAGGCCGGCCTGCCGTTCTCCTCCACGCTGCGGGTCTACGAACCCTTGGACGCTTTCCCGGAAGGACAACGCGAAGCGATCCGGGCCGCCGGTGCGCGGTCGGCGTCCCGGGCCGCCGTCGAAAATGCCGAACTGCTTGCCTCACTAGGCCGGATCACCCGTTCCGGCGGGGACCCTTTCCCCACCGGCCGCACGGACCTGGTGCGCGTCACCACCGTGCCTGGTGTGCCGCCCCGGGGCACACCACACGCCGGAACGTCCGACGCCGGTGCCGGCGCGCCTTCGGGTGCCGGATCCCAGCCGGGTGCCACCACCAATTCCGCTGCCGCGACGGGATCCGAATCAAGGGACGCGACGATCCTGCTGTACTGCCCTAGCCAACTGGTGCTCCGCGCCGGACTCGCCGCGAACGCCCTCATGGAAGGCATCCACGGACCGCTGGCTGAGATGCTGATTCCTGAAGAGCAGCGGGACAAGCACCAGGAACGGATCGATCAGGTCAAAGCCCGCGACGGCTCCATCCGGGTGCACACGCGCGCCTCCACCTGGGGCATTCCGTTCAGCTGGTTCTCGCTGTTTATGGAGGACGACCGCAAGGATGTTGTGGAATCCGGCGGCCGTATCCTCACGGTCAGGGTCTGGGCCCCCATCACCGAGGCGATCGAACGGGCACGCTACGCCGTGGCCCATCTTGCCCTCGCTGCGCCGGACCTGGACATGCTCGATGACCTCGCCCAGCTGACCGAGTGGCTGGAGCAGTTCCATGTCCAGTCCATGGTGGAACTGGACTACGGTGCCGTGGCGGACAAGGTGTATCCGGACGAGTCCCCGATGGACATCCGGCTGGGAATTGAATGCCTTGCTGAAGGGGACATGACCGGCGCCGCTGCGGCCTACCGCCGGCTCGCCTCCCGCTGGATCCCCATCAGGCAGCTGGCCCGCGCGTCCTGACCCGGACAGCCCTTACCGGCCCTCCGGCCCAGCGTTCCCCAACGGACCGGGCCTATTACGCTGCCGTTCCCCCGGAAGGGGGCGCCGCCGTCGTGCGCCTCACGATGAGCTGGTGCTCGGCGACGGCTGAGTGGACCGCGCCGCTGACGCCGTCGAGCTCGTCGAGGAGCATCTTGGTGGCCAACTCCGCCTGCTCGTCCGGCCGTTGGCCTACGGTGGTCAGGCCCACAGCCTCGGCGAAATCGTGGTTGTCGATCCCCACCACGGAGAGATCCTCGGGCACCCGGACACCCACCCGGGCGGCTTCGAAGATGACGCCCATGGCCATCTCGTCCGAGGCGCAGAAGATGGCGGTGGGCCTGGGTGCAGGCAGGGCCCACAGGCGCCGGAACGCCTCCTGGCCGCTGCGGACCGTGAAGTCCCCCATCTCGTCCCACTCCGGGCGGAAAGGCAGTCCCGCCGCCGCCATCACGTCCTTGAAAGCCAGGATCCGCACGCGGGGTACGTCGAAGTTGAGGTCGGTTTCGTCGTCGCCATGCAGGAGGGCGATGTCCCGGTGGCCAAGGTCGATCAGGTGCCGTACGGCGGTGGAAGCGGCAGCGTAATCGTCAATGCCGATGTAGGCGCACTCCTCCACATGGCCGCCCACCACCACCAGCGGGATATCAAGCTTCTGCAGGTGATCCAGCTCTTCATGGGTGAGCGCCATACAGAGCACCAGCAAGGCGTCAATCTGTTTGTACACCATGGTCTTGCTGAAAAGCCGCTCGCGGTGGCTGCCGTGGCCGCCCAGGTTGAACAGGGACAGGTTGTAGCTGCGCGCGTGGAGCTCACGGTCGGCGCCCTCGATGGCTTTTGAAAAGAACCACCGGCTGACGAATGGTGCCAGCACCCCGATGGTTTTGGTCCGTCCGGTCGCCAGCCCCGAGGCTGACGAGGAAGCAACGTAGCCGAGGGCGCCCGCCACTTCGAGGATCTTTTCCCGGGTGGCGGGCGAAACCCTGGGCAGTCCCCGCACGGCGCGGGACACGGTGGCTGTGGACACTCCGGCGGCGGCGGCCACATCTTCGATGCTGACGCCGCTGTGGCCGCCTCGTTGGGACCTCTCCATGCGTGCCACCGTGACCCCCTGTTCAGCTCCTTGCAGGCAACGGATGCCTGAGATACCTCCGCGCCATCGTATTTTGAATGCAGCCCCGCTTCGCAGTGTTACCTGCGGAGTCAGGGACGGCAGGCAGCGGCCCGGAGAACCGCGGAGGGTTACCTTCGGTCCGGCAGGCGGCGCCGGAGCCGCATCATTCCGTAAATGGCCAGGAGCGTGGCCAACAGGCCCAGTGCCCACCACAGTGCAAACTGACCGGTTACTTCCATCCATACCGTGACCACCAGCAGGACCAGGGCCCAGAATCCGAGGAACCCGATGATGATGTCAAAGTCCTCGCCGGAGCGGACCATCCGGCGTTCGTTTCCCGCCCCCTTGGACTGAGGGGGACGGGAAACGCCCTTTGTCACTTGACTGCACCCGCCGTCAGACCGGCCACAATCTTGCGCTGGAAGACCAGCACCAGGATCACCAGAGGAATGGTGACGATGGTTCCGGCAGCCATGATGGCGGTATACGGGATCTGGTTGGGCTGGGCACCGGCAAAGTTGGCGATGGCCACTGTGACCGGCTGGGTGGCATCACTGGACAGCTGGCTGGCGATCAGGAACTCATTCCACGAGGAGATGAACGCCAGGATGGCCGTGGTGAAGATGGCCGGCGCCGCCAGCGGCATGATGACCTTACGGAACGCCTGCCCCTGCGTGCAGCCGTCCACGCGTGCTGATTCCTCCAGCTCCCACGGCATTTCGCGGAAGAAGGATGTCAGCGTGTAAACGGTCAACGGAAGCACAAACGAAATGCTGGGCACAATGAGCGCCTGGTAGGTTCCCATCCAGCCGATGTTGGTGAACAGCTGGAAGAGCGGGGTGATGAGGGCAACACCCGGGAACATCGATGCTCCCAGGATGAAGCCCAGTACCAGGAACTTGAACCGGAAGTTCAGCCGGGCCAGCGCATATGCTGCGAACACGCCGATCAGCAGGGACACCGCCGTCACAACGATGCCGATGAAGATGCTGTTCAGGAGCGCCTGGCCAAACCTGTTGCCGAAGGACGTATCGAAGGCGGTAGTGAAGTTGTCCATCGTCACGTGGGTGGGCAGGACCGAGGTGTCGTAAGTGAAACCCACCTCGCGGAACGCCGTCACCACCATCCAGTACGCCGGGGCCAGGCACCAGACCAGGATGACGGCGGCGCTGATGTACGTCCTTGCCTGAGCCCACTTCTCACGGTTCTGGGCAGTTTTGCGGCCCGCGTCCTGCCGTGCGCGCAGTTCCGTGGAGGCTGTTGACGTTGTCATTTCTTCCCCTTACCTGAGGCGCCGCTTTGTTCCACAACGTTGGCGCCGAGGAACCGCACGAAGATGAAAGCGACCAAGAAGATGATGATGAAGGTGATGGTTGAGAGCGCCGCCGCCGCGTTGAACCCTTGTCTGATCTGATTGATCACCAGGATCGAGAGCGTGGTGGTGTTGTTGGCACCGCCGGTGAGGATGTACGGAAGGTCGAACATGCGCAGCGCATCCAGGGTACGGAACAGGATAGCCACCATGAGCGCCGGCTTCACCAGCGGCAACGTGATCATCCGGAACCGCTGCCAGGCAGTGGCACCGTCAACCTTGGCTGCCTCATAGACCTCGGCCGGGATCATCTGCAGCCCGGCGAGAATCAGAAGCGCCATAAACGGTGTGGTTTTCCAGGTATCGGCGATGATGACAGCCCATTTGGCTGGCCACTCACTGCCCGTCCACAGGATGGAAACGTTGAACAGCTTGTTGATGATGCCGTTGAAGTCGAACATAAAGAGCCACAGCTGGGCGGTCACGGCCGTGGGGATGGCCCACGGAACCAGGACAGCGGCGCGGACGATGCTACGGCCCTTGAAGGTGCGGGCCATAATCATGGCCATCCAGAAACCGAGGATCGTCTCGAAGAGAACCGTGACAGCAGTGAACAGGAAGGTCGTTCCTGTCGCATTCCAGAACTGACCGCCAAGTGTTCCCGGCGGGCAGGCTACAGTGCCGCCACCCGGGGCGGCACACTGCTGGCCGAGCCAGTTTACGTAGTTCTGAATTCCGGCGGGGCCGCCCTCGGTGAAGAGGCCGGTGGCCGGATCCAGGCCGGCGTCCTTCTGGAAGGACATGATGATGGCGCTGATGATCGGATAGACGATCACAATCCCCAGCGCAATGATGGTGGGTGCCAGCAGCCAGGAAGCCCACTTACCCTGGCTGAGGATCTGGTTGTCCTCCCCCACACCCTTGGGTGCGTGGTGGACCGGGGTCCCGCCCGACGCCGGCTTTGTTGCCGGCGTCGGGCCCAATTCGGTTGCCATGGCTAGGCTACGATCCTGCGCCGGCGGACTCGATGGACTTCTGCATGTCAGCCAAGGCCTGCTCGGCAGACTTCTCGCCCTTCAATGCGGCGTAGGCATTCTCCTGAACCGCTTTGGTCACGGCCGGGTAGAACGGCGTCACGGGCCGCGGAACAGCGTTGGACAGTGACTCCTTCAGGACCGTGAGGTAGGGCAGCTTGGTGGTCAGTTCCGTGTCATCGTAGAGCGAGGCCAGAACCGGTGCCAGGGAGGCCTGGTTGGCGAAGAACTTCTGCTGCTCTTCCTCGTTGATGAACTTCAGGAAGTCCAGGGCAGTTGCCTTGTTCTTGGAGTAGACGCTGATGGCTGCGCTGTGGCCGCCGAGTGAGGAAGCACCGGGGCCGTCCGCGCCGGGAAGAGCGGCCATGCCGAACTTGTCCTTGACTGCCGAGGAGCCTTCCGTGGTGATCAGGCTGTAGATGTACGGCCAGTTGCGGTGGAAGAGCAGGTTACCGGACTGGAAGGCGCGGCGGCTTTCCTCTTCCTGGAAGGTGATGGCTTCCTGCGGAATGTTGCCATCAGCGTAGGCCTTGACCAGGTTTTCGAGTCCCTTCTTTGCCTCCGGAGTGTTCAGGCTGGGCTTGCCGTCCTTGTCCAGGACCGATCCACCGGCGGAGTTGATGGCTTCAGCGGCGTTGACGGTCAGGCCTTCATACTGCTTGTACTGGCCGGAGTAGCAGCCGATGTTGTTGGCCTTGGCGATGGAGCACATCTCCATCATTTCGTCCCACGTCGTGGGCGGCGTGGGGACAAGGTCCTTGCGGTAGTAAAGGATGCCGCCATCGGAATCCTTGGGTGCGGCGTAGAGCGTGCCCTTGTAGGACGCAGCCTCGACCGGGGCCTCGAGCATCTTCGAGGTGTCGATGGCCATCTTGTCCTTGAGCGGCTGCAGCCAGCCCTTGGCAGCAAACTCGGCCGTCCAGATAACGTCAACGCTGACGACGTCATAGTCCGACTGCTTGGCCTGGAAGTGCTGGACCAGGTCGTCGTGCTGCTGGTCAGCCTTGTCCGTCTGCTCCTTGAAGGTGACCTGCTCGTTAGGGTGGGCCGCATTCCACTTTTCAATGAACGGCCGGACAACGTTGTTGTTGTCCTTGCCCTGTACATACGTAATGGGCCCGCGGCCGTCGAGGTTGGCTTCAGCAT
>NZ_QAIQ01000594.1 GCF_003061105.1 Arthrobacter sp. HMWF013 | reverse complement strand
CCTTCATGGGGATGCGGACGCCGCGTTCTTTGGCCACCTCGACGGCGCGGTCGTAACCGGCGTCGGCGTGGCGGATGACGCCCATGCCGGGGTCGTTGGTGAGGAGTCGCTCGAGTTTCTGTGCCGCGAGGTCGGTGCCGTCGGCGACAGATACCTGCCCGGCGTGGATGGAGCGGCCGATGCCCACCCCACCGCCGTGGTGGATGGAGACCCAGGTGGCCCCGGAAGCTGTGTTGAGCAGGGCGTTGAGCAGCGGCCAGTCGGCGATCGCGTCGGAGCCGTCCGCCATGGCTTCGGTCTCGCGGTACGGGGAAGCGACGGAGCCGGAGTCGAGGTGGTCGCGGCCGATCACGATGGGCGCCTTGACCTTGCCCTCCTTGACGAGCTGGTTGAACAGCAGGCCGGCCTTGGCGCGGTCGCCATAGCCCAGCCAGCAGATCCGCGCCGGCAGTCCCTCGAACTCCACCCGTTCCTGGGCGGCATCGATCCAGCGGTGCAGGTGCTTGTTCTCAGGGAAGAGTTCCTTGATGGCGGCGTCGGTGACGGCGATATCCTCGGGGTCGCCGGAGAGCGCCACCCAGCGGAACGGGCCAAGTCCTTCGCAGAACAGCGGACGGATGTAGGCGGGGACGAAGCCGGGGAACTCGAAGGCGCGGTTGTAGCCGCCCTTGCGGGCTTCGTCGCGGATGGAGTTGCCGTAGTCGAAGACCTCGGCTCCGGCGTCCTGGAATTCCACCATGGCCTGGACGTGCCTGGCCATCGACGCCTGGGCCTTTTTGGTGAAGCCCTCCGGATCGGCCTCGGCTTCACGGTGCCATTCCGCTACCGAGATGCCTTCGGGGAGGTAGCTCAGCGGATCGTGGGCGGAGGTCTGGTCCGTGACGATGTCCACGGTGAGCTCGCCGGCGTTGTGGCGGCGCAGGATCTCCGGGAAGACCTCGGCAGCGTTGCCGACGTAGCCGACTGACCAGCCGCGGCGCTCCTCTTTGGCTTTGAGCACCTTGGCGATGGCGGCGTCGAGATCGGTTTCCACTTCGTCCAGGTAGCGCTTGCCGGCGCGGCGGCGCAGGCGGGTCTCGTCGACGTCGACAATCAGGCAGGCGCCGTCATTCAGCGTGACAGCGAGCGGCTGCGCCCCGCCCATCCCTCCGCAACCTCCGGTGAGCGTCAGGGTACCGGCGAGGGTGCCGTTCTCGTCACCGGTGAGTTTGCGGGCGATTGCGGCGAAGGTTTCGAAAGTACCCTGCAGGATGCCCTGGGTGCCGATGTAGATCCAGGATCCGGCGGTCATCTGGCCGTACATCATCAGGCCCTCGGCCTCGAGCCGGCGGAATTCCGGCCAGTTGGCCCAGTCGCCGACGAGGTTGGAGTTTGCGAGCAGCACGCGTGGTGCCCATTCGTTGGTACGGAAAACGCCCACCGGCTTGCCGGACTGGACGAGCAGGGTTTCGTCCTTTTCCATGGTTTCGAGGGTGCGGGCGATGGCGTCGAATGCGGCCCAGGACCGGACTGCCCGGCCGGTGCCGCCATAGACCACGAGGTCATCGGGGCGTTCGGCGACCTCCGGGTCCAGGTTGTTCATGAGCATGCGCAGCGGCGCTTCGGTCTGCCATGACTTGGCGGTGAGCTCGGTGCCGCGGGCTGCTTTGACCGGGCGGGCACCGGTGGTGAAATCGGCGGGTGCCATGGTGTCTCCTTCTCCTGTTGTGCCTGTAAGAGGTTCTCTATCAACTAAAGCCCCTCGCCAGCGGCGGCAACAGGGCATTGCGGGGGGTGCTGTCCGGTATTACAGACGCGGTCCTGACGTAGCCCGACTGTGGGGCAAACCAAATTCGGCTGACAGTTCGGCAGCCAGTTGGGCAGCCAGTTTGGCACTGCCCAGCCGGGCAAGTGCTATCTGGTCAGTTCTATTGGGTCACTGTGGGTCATTGCTATTTGGCGGGGCGTCCGTGAATGCGGACTGAGAGCTCGTCCGCAACCTTCTGCACCCGGGCAGCGAGCATCGGCCACTGGTCCGCCGGCAATTTGTCTTCCAGGAAGGTCACGGCGACTGCCGCCGTCGGCCATCCCAGGTGGTCCGTGACGGCGGCGGCGATGGAACCAAACCCGGGCGTCACCTCGCCGTGCTCCGTGGCGTAGCCGCGCTGCCTGACCTGGTCGAGATGCGAGGAAAGGGCAGAGTACTTCATGATGGCGCCTTCCACCTCATGCCGGGCAGTGAACGCCGCGGCATTCGGATAGAGCGCCCGGACCTGTGACTTCGGCAGCGCGGCAAGGATTGCCCGGCCGCTGGCGGTGAGATGGCTCGGGAG
>NZ_QAIQ01000593.1:482-2269 GCF_003061105.1 Arthrobacter sp. HMWF013 | reverse complement strand
CTGCTGGCCCATGGGCGGAACCGGCTGCATGGGCGGCAGCGGCTCGGCCGGGGGAAGCGGCTGGGGGCTGTTGATCTGCCGGAACCCGCCACTCATGTAATCCTGCTGGGTGTAACCGTCGCGGGGCTGCCTGCTCTGCTGTCCCGGGAACTGGCCACCACCGGGAAACTGGTCAGGGTAGCGCCCGGTGAAGCTCTGCTCCTGGTTCCGCTTGGTGACAGACTTCCGGTACATCCGCATCCCCATGGGAATCAGGAACGAGAGAATGATGATCCAGAAAAACAAGCTGTTCACGGTATAGCGCCTCTCATATGTGTCCCTCCAGCTTAGCCCCGGAGCGCACCTGGACGGTGGGGAGGCCGAGGAATGACCCGTACCTGTCCACTGCATCCTGCACCGCTCCCTCAACGGCCCTGGCCCGCGCCGGGTCCGACAGATCCCCGGCGCCGGACAGGCGGATGTCGAGTTCGCAGCGGCCGGGGAACATCGTGTGCCGCCAGCAGCCGGCCATCCGCCCGTCCAGCAGCACCACGTGAAGGGGCTCACCCGCAGTGGGATAGGCGGGGGCGGTGCCACCCAGATAGTGCCGGGTGGGGAAGTAGCCCATGATGTATTCGTCGTAGCACTGGATCAGGTCGATGCGCGGTACAGGGGCCGTAAGAGACGCGGCTGTGCCGGCTTCCGTGCGGGCTCTGCCCGCACCCTCTTCGGTGCCGCCCGCTCTACCGTTTTCCGCGCCGGTGCCGCCCGCACCCTCTTCGGCGCCGCCCGCTCTACCGTTTTCCGCGCCGGTGCCGCCCGTTCCGGCCTCGGCGCGGCCCGTTCCGCCGTCGAAATAATAGGCGACGCCGTCCACCACCATGGCTGCCAGGGCATCCGGATCAGCTTCCTGTGCCGCCTGCACACCGCGCCGGACGTCCGTGGCCGTGAGCCCGGACCAGCCGGCGCAGTCCTTGACCGTGGCCGGACCGCGGCTCGTGAAGTAGCGCCGGGCCAGCCGGCCGAGGGCCTCATCCCGTGTGATGGGCGTGGCCGGGCCAGGGGGTACACGTTCGTCGAAGAGGGCGTAGGTCTGCTTCAAGGCACCGCCCGGGCTCCGCACCGGCGCGCCGCTGACCAGTACCGAACTGACTTCGGCGTACATGATCAGGTAGGCGAGCCTCAGGCCAACCGCCTCGAACCCGGCGTCCTGAAGGCGCGCTGCGAGCTGGTCCCGGGTCAGGTGCCGGCCGCCCCGGACAGCGTCGGCCAGCAGTTGCGTGCTGCGCGCGGCCGTGGCAGCGTCAATTCCCACCCTGCGGTAGGTGGTGTCATTGCCCTGGTGAAGCCGCGGCGCGGACAAAGCCATCAGCCAGCGGAGGTCGTCCCGGTGCACAAAATGCCAGGTAGGGCGGAGGATGTGGGTGCGCAGGATCCGCCCCTCTGCCACGGCCTGCTCAACGTCCCCTGCGGTAACCGGGTCTGCGCCGGCGAGCCGGGTGCGCTGCGCCAGGCTCCAGCGTGCGTAGGGGAATTCCTGGGCCTGGACAGCCAACAGGTGCCATACCACGTCCTCGGGGGACGCCAGGCCGGGACCGCGCAGCAGCTGGGCGGCAAGCCGCCGCCGCACTACCTCGTCCGGGTCCATGGCTACCTGCTCTCGGGTGCTCCTGGGTCGTCTTTCGCCTGCGTTGCCCTGACCTGCGTCGCGCTGACCTGCGTTGCCCTGACCTGCGTCGCGCTGACCTGCGTTGCGATGACCTGCGTTATCCGGTCCGGCGTCGCCCGATATCCGTTGTCCTCTCCGG
>NZ_QAIQ01000593.1:0-472 GCF_003061105.1 Arthrobacter sp. HMWF013 | reverse complement strand
CGCAACCGCTCCTCCGGAGACGGCATCACGGCAAAACGGCCGACGCCGGGGCCGAACACGGGGCCCGGCGTCGGCCGTTTTGCCGTGATGCCGTCTCCGGAGGAGCGGTTGCGCAGCCGCCTGACCACCCACGGGACAAAGTGCGTGCGTGCCCACACCAGGTCTTCGGTCCGGGCTTCGCGCCAGGTGCGGACCGGCAGGGGCTTGGGCAGGAGCGGCTCCAGGGTGTGGCTGACGTTCAGCGAATCAAGCACCATGGCGGCGATGGTGTGGTGGCCCAGGGGCGAAAAGTGCAGGCGGTCCTCGTCCCACATCCGGGGATCATTCAGCTGCTTGAGCGACCACATGTCCGCGATGATGGCGTCATGGCGGGCGGCCACAGTGCGGAGGTTCTCGTTGTAGATTGCCACCTTGCTGCGGACCCGCCCCAGCACCGAAGAGCCGGTGTCCGGGCCGTTGAACAGGACCACTG
>NZ_QAIQ01000592.1:1455-15062 GCF_003061105.1 Arthrobacter sp. HMWF013 | reverse complement strand
CGCCGAACACCGACGCGAAGACGGTGACCAGCGCGATCAGCGCCCGGTTCGCAAGTGAAAGTTGTGCCAGCCGGAACATCGCGTTCTCTCCTGTGGGTTGGGTGGACCAGTGCGGACCGGGCCGTCCTGCCTGCTTGCCCCCGCAGGGTCAGCGGTTGGCGGGAATGCTGTCCAGCTGGAGTGACTTGGCGGTTGCCGTTTCGAGTTCCGCGGCCAGTTCCGGGTTCTCGTCGAGCTTGACTCCGTAGCCGGGCATCATGTCCTTCAGTTTCCCCTGCCAGCCCTTGAAATTCTTCGGGAAGGCCTTCTGGAGAAGTTCGATCATGATGGGCACTGCCGTGGAGGCTCCGGGTGAAGCGCCGAGCAGGGCACCGATGGAGCCATCGCGGCCGGCGATGACTTCGGTGCCGAACTGCAGCACTCCGCCCTTCTTGGGGTCTTTCTTGATGATCTGTACACGCTGGCCGGCAGTAATCAGTTCCCAGTCGCCGTCTTTTGCCTCGGGGTAGTACTCGCGCAGCGCCTCCACTTTGTCGGCGTGCTTTTTGGCGACCTCCTTGACGAGGTACGCCGTGAGGTCCATGTTGTCCTTGGCTACGGCAAGCATCGGAATGATGTTGCCCGGCCGGATGGACAAGGGCAGGTCGAGGTAGGAGCCGTTTTTCAGGAAGTTGGTGGAGAACCCGGCGTAAGGACCGAAGAGGAGCGAACGCTTTCCGTCCACGTACCGGGTATCAAGGTGCGGGACGGACATGGGCGGCGCGCCAACCGAAGCCTGGCCGTAGACCTTGGCGCTGTGCTGGGCGGCGAGCTTTTCGTCCGTGCAGCGGAAGAACTGGCCGGACACGGGAAACCCGCCGTAGCCTTTGCTCTCCGGGATGCCGGACGCCTGCAGGAGGTGCAGCGCTCCGCCACCGGCGCCCACGAACACAAACCTGGCATTGATCTTGCCGTGCTCTCCGGACCTGGGGTGCTTGATGGAGAGGTCCCAGCCGCCGTCGGATGATTTGGAAATCCCGCTGACGTCATGCCCGTAGTTGATCTCCACCCCGTTGTTACCGAGGTAGGTGGTCAGTTCCCGGGTCAGGGCACCGAAATCGACGTCGGTGCCCTCGGCCGCGCGCGTGGCGGCGATGCGCTGCTGCCGGTCGCGGCCCTTGACGATCAGCGGAGCCCATTTGGCGATCTGCGCGTGGTCTTCGGAGTACTCCATGCTGCGGAAAAGCGTGTGCGACTTGAGCGCTTCGTAGCGGTTCTTAAGGAATGTGGTGTTGTTTTCACCGATGACAAAACTCATGTGCGGGACGGTGTTGATGAAGCCCTTCGGCGAGCCGATGAGCGATTCGTCCACAAGGTGGGACCAGAACTGCCGGGACAGCTGGAACTGCTCGTTGATCAGGACAGCCTTGGAAGGGTCCACTGAGCCGTCTTTGGCTGCAGGGGTGTAGTTGAGTTCGCACAGGGCGGCGTGGCCGGTTCCGGCGTTGTTCCACGGGTCCGAGCTTTCCAGCCCCGGCTGGTCCAGCCGTTCGAACAGGGAGATGGTCCAGTTCGGCTCAAGCTGCTTGATGAAGGCGCCGAGCGTGGCGCTCATGATGCCCCCGCCAATCAGGACGACGTCGGCATGTTGGGTCTTGGATATGAAGGTCACAATCAGTCTCCGATAGCAGCGGCTCTGGCTGTCACAGAATATCCCCGCACCGCCTGCATACTGAAATTGGCCGGGGCCGTCAAGACTTTAGCTGGACCTTTGTGAAAACTTCATTCAGGACCGGGGACGCAGGGTAGTTGCTGACCCGGTCCGACAGTGCAAGGGCTGAGATCGGGAAGGCGATGGGAACGGCCGGAACCGTCACCGCGATCTGGGCATTGATGCTGTGATACAGCTCATCACGCTCGTCGCCCGCCGGGAGCCCGCGGGCGCGGTTGATCTTGGAAAACACCTGCGGGTCCTGGTAACCGAACTCGCCGTTCTTTTCGCCGAACAGCGGCCCCACGAAGTTGTCAGCGTCAGCGTAGGCGCCGTTCCAGCCCAGCAGGTGCAGTGCGTGGTCCCCGGGGGACTGGACTTTCTGGAGATAGCCGTCGGACCAGTCCACCGGGACAGGTTTGATGTTCAGGCCGACGGCGGTCAGCTGCCGGCTGAGCTCCGCATAGATTTTCTCCGGTGTGGGCAGGTACGGGCGGGTGGCGTTGAGCGGGTAGTAAAACCTGAGTTCCTCGCCTTTGTAGCCGCCCTGGGCCAGGTAGGTTTTGGCCTTTTCAGGATCGTGGCCCAGAGCGGGTGCCTCGTTGTTAAAACCGCTGATCTTGGGCGGGACGAACTGGGAGGCCTTGGCCGTGTTGTCGATAAAGAACTTGCGGATCAGGGTGTCTTTGTCGATCGCCAGCTCTATCGCCTGCCGGACCTTCTCGTTCTGCAGGACAGGCACATCCTGGTTGATGCCCAGGTACATCACGGAAAAGGGATCACGCTGGACAATCTGCATTCCGCGTTTAACCAGCTGGTCGAAGTTGCCCACGGTGACGGCGTCGTAGCCGTCGATCTTGCCGTCCAACAGGGCCTGAAGGCGCGTCTGGGGGTGATCGTAGGTGACGAAGTTGATGGTGGAGATCTGTCCGCGGTCGCCCCAGTAATCCGGGTGCGTGACCAGCTGGACGCTTGCGTCGTCCCACGCGGCAAGGCTGAACGGACCGGTCCCCACCGGGTTGGTGGCGAAACGGGAGACGGTGTTGCCGCTCCGGGTCTGGTCCAGGACGTCAGCTGTCCCCGCACTGAGGGCTGCGGGGGACGCAATGGCAAACGCCGGCAGGGTGAGCGCCTGCAGGAACGCGGTAAAGCGCTGCGTCAGATCAATCCGGACAGTGTCAGCGGACACGGCGGTGCAGCTTTTGAAGATGGAAAGGGCTGCCTCGTCGGAATGCGCTTTGAAGACGCCCTTAAAAGAACTGCCGGGCGCCTGCCGCCGCAGATCCGCTGAAAAGGCGAACCAGCGGTTGAAGTTGGCGCACACGGCGTCGGCGTTAAAGGGGGTGCCGTCCTGGAAGGTGACGCCGCTGCGCAGTTTGAAGGTATAGGCCCGGCCTTCGTCGGATTCGTTCCATTCCGTGGCCAGCAACGGGGTGGGTTTGCCGGTGGTCTGGTCCACGCCCACGAGGCCTTCAAGGATCTGCCTGGTGATCCTGTAGCTTTCCACATCGCTGGAGAGAGCCGGGTCAAGGCCCAGGGGCTGGGATGCCGTACCGAACGTAAATGTCTGCGTTGGTTCAGCGCCGGGAGCCGCCGTCGAAGGCGTCTCCGGGGTTGGGGACGGCGAGGGGCTGCCCGTGCACGAGGTCAGGCCCAGGGCCATAAAAACAGCACCGGTCTTGATAACCGTCCGCCGCGATGTACTGCTGGGCACTCGTGTATCACCTCTGGGCTGTCCGGCCGGCACCGCCGACTGCGGGCCAAAGGACACAGTCTAGTTGACCCAACCCGGTGCTTCCTGAACGCACCGGAACCGCGCTCGGCTCACATGCCACAAGGCCCGTTCCGGGTGGAACGGTCCTTGTGGCCGTGCGGTGCCGGGTTGGACTACTTGGGCATCAGTACCGAGTCGATCAGGTAGACGGTGGCGTTGGCCGTCTGGACGCCGCCGCAGATCACGCTGGCACCGTCAACCATGAGTGCGTCGCCGCTGCCGGTGACCGTGACTGAACCGCCCTGGACCGTGGCGTGGGTGCCGGCGATCTTGTCGGGAGTGATCTGGCCGGGGACCACGTGGTAGGTCAGGATCTTGCTGAGGAGCGCATCGTCCGTCTTGAGCGTTTCGATGGTCGCCGCGTCGATCTTCGCGAAGGCGTCGTCCACCGGGGCGAAGACTGTGAACTCGCTGCCGTTGAGCGTGTCCACCAGGTCAACCTTGGGGTTCAGCTTTCCGGAAACGGCTGCCGTCAGGGTGGTGAGGATCGGGTTGTTCGATGCCGCGACAGCTACCGGGTCCAGGGCCATGCCGGCCACAGAGCCTGCACCGGTGGGGACCTTTTCCGCATAGCCTGCACAGCCGGGGCCAACCAGGTTGGCTGCCGGGTCCATCGCTGCAGCAGTTGCGGACGGTGACGGAGCCATGCTGGACGTTGACGGTGCAGCGGACGGTGCTGCTGAGTTCGTGGCAGTTGTTGCTCCACCGCAGGCCGTGAGGCTGAGCAAGGCTGCAGCTGCAACGCCTGCGACGGTGAAGGTTGTGCGCTTGAATGACTGCATTGAATTTCTCCTTGTTTGTGCCGGTTTATTGCCTGCTGCAAACGAATTGTCTGCACTGGCTCTTTGCGACTGTTGGGCACCTGCCCTTGGCTGGTGTCTCAATGGGTATTCGGCTGTTACCCGGAAGCGGATGGGTAAACGAAAGGAGTTTTCTTTTCTTTAACAAAAAGAGATCCAGGCCGGTGGGCCTGGATCTCTTTAATCTGCATTTGTGCGCAAGGGGGGACTTGAACCCCCACGCCCGAAGGCACAGGAACCTAAATCCTGCGTGTCTGCCAATTCCACCACTCGCGCTTGGCCGTTGCCGACGCTGTATTTCAGGACTGCCCGGTGACCCGGCCAGGGCTCTGAAACGTACGACGGCGGATGCCAGCTTCCATTGTAGCCTCGGCGCCCAGGGGTTCGGCGTCAGCCCGTTCCCGGCCGGTTTCCGTCAGTCGTCCAGGTTGAGATCGCGCCGCAGTTTGGCCACATGGCCGGTGGCCCGGACGTTGTATTGGGCAAGCACCACTTTTCCACCGGCGTCCACAACGATGGTTGAACGGATGAGCCCCTGGTAGGTCTTTCCGTAGTTTTTCTTTTCACCCCAGGCGCCGTAGGCCTCCGCCACGGCGTGGTCCTCGTCTGACAGCACCGGAAAAGTCAGTGCCTCATGTGCAGTAAATGCGGCAAGCTTCCGGACGGGGTCGGGGGACACGCCCAGGACCCGGTACCCGGCGGAGGTGAAGGACGCCAGGCTGTCACGGAAATCGCACGCCTGTTTGGTGCAGCCGGGCGTCGAGGCTGCCGGGTAGAAGTAGATGATGGTGCTGCCGTTGCTGCCGCCGTTGCCGGCGGCCAGGCTTACGTCCTGCCCTGAAGCATCCTTAAGTGTGAAATCGGGTGCAATATCCCCTGTTAATAGTCTGTCAGCCACTGTTGATCTCCTCGTTGCAGGCGTGACACACCAGTTTAGTAAGCGTCAGGAACGGACGCGAACCGGCACTTGGCTATACTTGCTCGTATGCCTGACATGGATCACTGGCCCACTGGGCGCCTCTTGTCCACTGCGGCACGCCTCGTTGAACACTCCTGGAACGAGAAACTGAGCGCCATTGGATTGACGCACGCCGGCGTGATCGCTATCGAAGTGCTCTCCGCGCAGGGGTCCATGACTCAGGCCCAGTTGGCGCAGTATGTGCGCGTCCAGGCCCAGACCATGGGAAAAACCCTTAGCCGGTTGGAAGCCCACGGCCACATCGTGCGCGTGCGCAGCACCTCAGACCGCCGCAGCCAGGTGGTGTCCCTCACTGACAGCGGACGGGAAGCAGCCGTGGCTGCGGTGGAGATGGAGCGCTCCGTGCTCGCGGCCGCATCCATTGACCCCGAACTCCTGCGCCAGGAGCTCCAGGCGGTCGTCCGGGAGCTGGCCAGCCAGTTTTCCTCGCCCGTAGCCCGTGCCATGGTGGACCGCGCGCCGCTCGGACAGTGAATCTGACGCTCCCGGACAGGGGAGTCCAGCCGGGACGGCCGTTGCAGTTTCCTGCGGTGGCCGTGCCGGTTTTTTTTGATCAGTAGTTCCCTGACAACCAAAAACAGCCCCCGGCAGCGTTTCCGCTTGCCAGAGGCTGTTTTTTCCCTTGGTGCACCCCCCGGGACTTGAACCCGGAACCCATTGATTAAGAGTCAATTGCTCTGCCAATTGAGCTAGAGGTGCATCTCTTTGGTGGTGATCTCCCGGGCTTTTTCTTTCCCCGTTGATCTCCGCAACGACATGAAACTCTACACGAACTTTCGGTGCATGTGAAATCGAGGTGGCAGGCGGCTGCCGATTCACTCGCCGGGTGCCAGAACCAGCACAAAATCGGGGTTCTGGTTGTTGGTGAGCACCCAGAAACCGCCCTCGGGTGTCCGGACGACGTCCCTGATCCGGCCGTACTCACGTGTGAAATAGGCCACAGGGGCGCTGGCGTCTTCGCCTGCCAGACTGACGGTCCACAGGCGCTGGCCGCGCAGGGCGCCCAAGTATGCCGTGGACCCAACTATTTCCAGGCCGCTGGGCGAGGAATCCGCCGTCGAAGGCCACACCACCTTGGCGTCGCGGAACCCTTCCCGGTGCGGCGCTCCCGTGACAGCCGGCCACCCGTAGTTGGCTCCCGGCTCGATGAGGTTAAGTTCGTCATTGACATCCGGGCCGAATTCGCTGGCCCAGAGCCTGCCCTCGGCATCCCAGGCCAGCCCTTGGACGTTTCTGTGGCCCAGGCTGTAGACGGCGTTGCCGAACGGGTTGCCGGGTGCGGGTTCACCCCCAGGAGTCAGCCGCAGAATCTTCCCGCCGAGGGCGTTGGGGTCCTGTGGCTGTTCCCGCCGCTGCGAGTCTCCCGTGCCCACGTACAGGAAACCGTCCGGGCCGAACCGGATCCGGCCGCCGTTATGCGTGGATGCTTTGGGAATACCGGTAAAGATCACGTCAGGGTCGCCGAAGGCCAACGAGCCGTCGGGCCGTTCAATCAGCTCGACGCGGGCAATGCGGTTGTCCTCCGGGGACGTGAAATACAGGTAGAGATAACGGTCGGTCGCAAAACCGGGGGAGAGGGCCAGTCCCAGCAGGCCTCCTTCGCCCGCAGGTGCTACGCCGGCGACCTTGCCAATCGTTGCCGCCCGGCCGTCCCGGACTGCCTTCAGCAGTGCGGTGTCACGCTCGGAGATGATGGCGGTCCCGCTGGGCAGGAAGACCGTTGCCCAGGGAATCTCAAGCTGGAGGTCAAGCTTTCCTGTCACTGACAGGGGTCCGGCAGATGCCGTTCCGGCTTCTGTGCTGCTGCCGGTCGGGGCCTCATCACCATTACCGGTGCACCCTGACAGAAACAAAGCCAGGCCCAGGGCAATGCTGACCTTCCCGAGCAGGCGGCTCCCCGGCGACGCGGCCGCAGGGGAGCCTCTGAACGGAAAGCGGGCCGCCTTAGAGGCGCATCCGCCGGGGTGCGCGGAACCCGGCTGCCTCCGCATGCGCCGGGGACTCAAACCAGACGTCGGCCCTGATCTGCTCATAGTCAGCGTGCCCCTCTTCGTAGTAGACCATCGCCCCGGCATCGCCCTTGACGTCGAAGTCCGCCGGCCCGCTGCCGTCCGGACCAGGTGACGCTGAGCCTGCGCCGTAGGGCTGGTCGGCTGCCAAATGGCCGGTCGGTTCTGCGGTGGTTCCGTGGGCCCCCGTCGCCACGGGAGGCTCGGCCACATGACTGGCGGCTGTTTCCACCGCCGCGGATGACCTGGCGCTGTCAGAGGTTTCCGTTTCAGGGGCGCTGTCCGGAAGTCCCACCCCGGCGCGGGCAGTTGGAGCTTCGGCAGCGGCACGGGCCTCGCCGGGTGCCACCCGGGTCCCGGGTCCGGCGGGTTCGGTCTGCCCGGCTTCATCGGCCGCTTCGGCAGCGGCCGTTTCAGCTCCGGGCAGCGTCGGAGAGTG
Source organism: Arthrobacter sp. HMWF013 (assembly GCF_003061105.1). Taxonomy (GTDB): domain Bacteria; phylum Actinomycetota; class Actinomycetes; order Actinomycetales; family Micrococcaceae; genus Arthrobacter. Next base: position 7,371 of record NZ_QAIQ01000592.1, on the reverse strand, counting down.
AGGTTCTGTGTATTCCGGATGGTGGACGTAGGAGGCTCCGGCCGCCTGAGGGGCCTCGGATAAGGGAGCAGTGGCGGCGCCCGATGCTTCGCGGGCTTCGTGCCGGTGGGTGGCTGCGTGGGAGCCGTCAGCTTCCGACCACTGGGTCTCCCACTCGCCCTGGTCTGTCACGTCAGAAGAGGTGCCCTCCTCAGAAGCGGTGCCCTTCTCAGGAGCAGGGCCCGCGTCCGGGACGGTGCCCGGGGCATCAGCCATAGCGCTGGCACCATGTGCAGTTGCCGGGCCGGGCGCGGCATTCAGATCAGGCCCGGTGCTTAGTGGTTCCACGCGGCGTAGCGGTTCGGCTGCCGCCGGTTCTGCGTGTCCGCTGGGCCGGTCAGGTTCTGCTGTTTCATCAACGGAGTCCCGTCCCGCCGCAGCCGCCCTGTGTTCAGCCGGGCGAGCAGGTTCGCGTGTCTCGTCCGCCGTCGTCGGGGCGGCCGGCTCGGCCGGACTGCCGAAACCTGCTGCGCTGGGGATCCCGGCTGTTCCTGCCGCAACCGCTGATGGCGCCGCGCTGCCGCCCGAGAGCCCGCCTTCTGCCCGTGGCGGCACCGCGCTGCCGGCCTTCGAGGACTTGTTGCGGTTAAGGAGCCACCACACAATGCCGACGATGAGCACGATGACGATAATCCAGAAGACAAAATCCATAGCGGAGCCCTTCAGTACGAATGGCGGGGTTGCCGTTCCCCTGACGGTACGTCGGCGCGAATGGGACTGTCTAGGGCTTCGCCGGTGCGCCGCCAAAGCAGGCTTCAGCCGCCTGTGCACTGCACTTTTCAGGTACAACGGGGCGCCTCACCACGCCGCGTGTCTCATTATTTGAGACAAGAGTCCAGCATTTGATCGAAATATGCGGCATTTTCTGCTTAACAGGGCCGTTACGGTCTTCGGGCCTCTTCCGGAGCCATAGACTTTCACCCATGAGTGAGGACACCCAGATCGCAACCGAGAACAAGATCGACATCAAGCCCCGAAGCCGGGTTGTCACCGACGGAATCCATGCAGCCCCCGCGCGCGGCATGTTCCGGGCGGTCGGCATGGGGGACGACGACTTCGCCAAACCCCAGGTCGGCGTTGCGAGTTCATGGAACGAAATTACTCCCTGCAACCTTTCCCTGAACCGGCTGGCCCAGGGCGCCAAAGAAGGCGTCCATGCCGGCGGCGGTTTCCCCATGCAGTTCGGCACCATCTCCGTCTCCGACGGAATCTCCATGGGCCATGAGGGCATGCACTTCTCACTCGTATCCCGTGAAGTCATCGCTGACTCCGTGGAAACCGTGATGCAGGCCGAGCGGATCGACGGCTCGGTCCTGCTGGCCGGCTGCGACAAGTCCCTCCCCGGCATGCTGATGGCAGCCGCCCGCCTGGACCTGGCGAGCGTCTTCCTCTACGCAGGCTCCATCATGCCCGGCTGGGTCAAGTTCGAGGACGGCTCCGAAAAGGAAGTCACCCTCATTGACGCCTTCGAGGCCGTCGGTGCGTGCGCCGCAGGCAAGATGAGCCTCGGAGACCTGGAACGCATCGAAAAGGCCATTTGCCCGGGTGAAGGCGCCTGTGGCGGCATGTACACGGCAAATACCATGGCCTGCATCGGCGAAGCGCTGGGCATGTCCCTGCCCGGTTCGGCTGCCCCGCCCTCGGCAGACCGCCGCCGTGATGAGTTCGCCCGCAAGTCAGGCGAAGCCGTGGTGAACCTGCTGCGCCTCGGTATTACCGCGCGGGACATCATGACCAAGAAGGCCTTCGAGAACGCCATCGCGGTCACCATGGCCTTCGGTGGTTCCACCAACGCCGTGCTGCACCTGCTCGCCATCGCCCGCGAGGCCGAAGTTGAGCTCACCCTCGAGGACTTCAACCGCATCGGCGACAAGATCCCGCACCTGGGCGACCTGAAGCCCTTCGGCCGATACGTCATGACCGACGTCGACAAGATCGGCGGCGTGCCGGTCATCATGCGCGCACTGCTCGACGCCGGCCTGCTCCACGGCGACTGCCTCACCGTCACCGGCAAAACCGTTGCCGAAAACCTTGAGGCGATCAACCCGCCGGACCTCGACGGCAAGATCCTCCGTGCACTGGACAACCCGATCCACAAGACCGGCGGCATTACCATCCTGCACGGCTCCATGGCCCCGGAAGGCGCTGTCGTCAAGAGCGCCGGCTTCGATGCCGACGTCTTCGAAGGAACTGCCCGCGTTTTCGAGCGCGAGCAGGGCGCCCTGGACGCGTTGGACAACGGCGCCATCAAGGCCGGCGACGTCGTCGTCATCCGCTACGAAGGCCCCAAGGGCGGTCCCGGCATGCGCGAGATGCTGGCGATTACCGGTGCCATCAAGGGCGCAGGCCTGGGCAAGGATGTCCTGCTCCTGACCGACGGCCGCTTCTCCGGCGGTACCACCGGCCTGTGCATCGGCCACGTTGCGCCGGAAGCGGTCGACGGCGGCCCCATCGCCTTCGTGAAGGACGGGGACCGGATCCGCGTGGACATCGCTGCCCGCAGCTTCGACCTGCTGGTGGACGAGGCCGAGCTCGAGTCGCGGAAGATCGGCTGGGAGCCGTTGCCCGCCAAGTTCACCAAGGGCGTCCTCGCAAAGTACGCCAAGCTGGTGCACAGCGCCTCCACCGGCGCATACTGCGGGTGATACCTTCCCTTGTGAGAGGTGCTGAGCGCCTCTCACAAGGGTCCCCTCGGTATCACCCTTATTAAGCCCTTCCGCCATGCGCGGTGAGGCTTCGGTGTGATCCTGCCGGAAATGGATCATTTAGTGGACGATGTAGTCCACATGGTGAGATCGCGTTGTGCTTCGTTGACACGCTTTCCACCAGAGGGAAAACTGAACGCATGATCGCATTCGTTACAAGCTGCGCCGCTGCAGAAGCAGTCGTCGTCCTTACCAAGCGCGTGGCTCCATAGCCTCCACTGGTAACGAACAGTCACGCGCAACCCCTCGAAAAGCCGCCAGGCTGAGGGGTTTTTTTATTTCCGCAGTTTCGACAGAACCACAGATGATCCACAAGGAAGAGTCCGATGAGCAAAGGATCGCCAATCAGCCCCTCGCTGATGGCTACAAAGTCCGCTGGAGCCCCCAAGGCTCCGGACCGTGCCGACCGAACGGCTGACGCCGTCGTCGAGCTTGCCGCTGTCTCTCCTGTCCTTGGACCGAACAACGTTGTACCCCCAACGGTGATGACCGGTTCAGAAGCTATTGTCCGTTCGCTCGAAGAACTCGGCGTCGACGATATTTTTGGTTTGCCCGGTGGCGCGATCCTGCCTACCTATGACCCCTTGATGGCCTCCAACATGAACCACGTATTGGTCCGTCACGAACAGGGAGCCGGCCACGCCGCGCAAGGCTACGCAATGGTTACCGGCCGGGTGGGCGTCTGCATCGCCACCTCCGGCCCCGGTGCCACCAACCTCGTTACCGCCATCATGGATGCCCACATGGATTCCGTGCCGCTGGTGGCCATCACCGGCCAGGTCTCCAGCGGCGTGATCGGCACAGACGCTTTCCAGGAAGCCGACATCGTGGGCATCACCATGCCCATCACCAAGCATTCATTCCTGGTAACCGACCCCAACGACATCCCGCATGTCATGGCGGAGGCCTTCCATCTGGCGTCCACCGGACGCCCCGGCCCCGTGCTGGTGGACGTGGCGAAGGATGCCCAGCAGGGGCAGATGACCTTTTCCTGGCCGCCCAAGATCGACCTTCCCGGATACCGCCCGGTCACCCGTGGGCACAACAAGCAGGTCCGTGAGGCAGCCAAGCTGATCGCGGCGGCCACCAAGCCGGTCCTGTACGTGGGTGGAGGCGTGGTCAAAGCCCATGCCTCCGCGGAGCTGCGTGAACTCGCAGAACTCACCGGCGCTCCCGTGGTCACCACCCTGATGGCCCGCGGTGTGTTCCCGGACTCCCACCCGCAGCACGTGGGCATGCCGGGCATGCATGGAACCGTGTCGGCGGTGACGGCGCTGCAGCAGTCAGATCTCCTGATTACCCTCGGAGCCCGCTTCGATGACCGGGTGACCGGCATCCTGAAGTCCTTCGCGCCGAACGCCAAGGTCATCCACGCGGACATCGATCCCGCCGAAATCTCCAAAAACCGGACAGCGGACGTGCCGATCGTCGGATCGGTCAAGGAAATCATTCCTGAGCTCACCGAGGCTGTCCGCCTGCAGTTCGAGGCAGCCGGCACACCGGACCTCACCACGTGGTGGGCCTTCCTGAACAACCTGAAGGAAACCTACCCGCTGGGCTGGACCGAACCGGAAGACGGACTGACGGCACCGCAGCGCGTTATCGAACGCATCGGTGCGCTGACCGGACCGGAAGGCATCTACGTTGCCGGTGTGGGCCAGCACCAGATGTGGGCGGCACAGTTCATCAAGTACGAGCGCCCGCACGCCTGGCTCAACTCGGGCGGTGCCGGGACCATGGGCTACGCGGTTCCCGCGGCCATGGGTGCCAAGGTGGGGGAGCCGGACCGCGTGGTCTGGGCCATCGACGGCGACGGCTGCTTCCAGATGACCAACCAGGAACTGGCCACATGCGCCATCAACAAGATTCCCATCAAGGTTGCCATCATCAACAACTCTTCGCTGGGAATGGTCCGGCAGTGGCAGACCCTCTTCTACGAGGGCCGCTACTCCAACACAGACCTCAACACCGGCCATGAGACAGTCCGGATTCCGGACTTCGTCAAGCTTGGTGAAGCCTATGGCTGTGCCTCTTTCCGGTGTGAGCGTGACGAGGACATTGACGCCACCATCCAGAAAGCCCTCGAAATCAACGACCGCCCTGTGGTCATCGACTTTGTGGTGAGCCCCGACTCCATGGTGTGGCCGATGGTGCCCGCCGGAGTCAGCAATGACCAGATCCAGGTTGCCCGCAACATGACCCCGGAATGGGAAGAGGAGGACTGATCATGAGCCGCCACACACTGTCCGTTCTGGTCGAAGACAAGCCCGGCGTACTGACCCGCGTCGCGAGCCTGTTCGCCCGCCGTGCCTTTAACATCAACTCCCTGGCCGTCGGCCCGACGGAAGTTCCGGGAATGTCCCGGATGACCGTCGTCGTCGACGCAGACGGTGACCTCATTGAACAGGTCACCAAGCAGCTCAATAAACTGATCAACGTGATCAAGATCGTTGAGCTGACCTCCGAATCTTCCGTACAGCGAGACCACATCCTGGTCAAGGTACGTGCGGATGCCGCAACACGTCTGCAGGTGACCCAGGCTGCAGACCTGTTCCGCGCTTCAGTGGTTGACGTCTCCACAGACTCAGTAGTCATTGAGGCAACAGGCCACCCCGAAAAGCTCACCGCACTGCTCTCAGTGCTCGAGCCTTTCGGCATCCGCGAAATTGTGCAGTCCGGCACCCTGGCCGTTGGACGGGGATCCCGCTCCATGAGTGACAGGGCTTTGCGCAGCGCCTAGGCGCAGCACCCAGCCCGTGCAGTACCGCAATACAACAGACTGTTTACACCAGAGAATCCACTCAAAAGGAGACACCCAAAGTGACTGAAATGTTCTACGACGACGACGCCGACCTGTCGATCATCCAGGGCCGCACCGTTGCCGTCATCGGTTACGGATCCCAGGGCCACGCCCACGCCCTGAGCCTGCGCGACTCCGGCGTCGACGTCCGCGTCGGCCTCAAGGAAGGCTCCAAGTCCCGTGCCAAGGCAGAAGCCGAGGGCCTGCGCGTCCTCAACGTCGCCGAAGCCGTTGCCGAGGCCGATCTCATCATGGTCCTCACCCCCGACCAGGTCCAGCGCCACGTCTACGCTGACGACATTGCCCCCAACCTGCAGGCAGGCGACGCCCTGTTCTTCGGCCACGGCTTCAACATCCGCTACGGCTACATCC
>NZ_QAIQ01000592.1:0-1429 GCF_003061105.1 Arthrobacter sp. HMWF013 | reverse complement strand
TCCGGCAAGGCCCGCGAACTGGCACTGTCCTACGCCAAGGCCATTGGCGGCACCCGTGCAGGCGTCATCGAGACCACCTTCACCGAAGAAACCGAAACCGACCTCTTCGGCGAGCAGGCTGTCCTCTGCGGCGGTACCTCCCAGCTGGTCCAGTACGGCTTCGAGGTCCTCACCGAGGCCGGCTACAAGCCCGAGGTTGCCTACTTCGAGGTCCTCCACGAGCTCAAGCTCATCGTTGACCTCATGGTTGAAGGCGGCATCGCCAAGCAGCGCTGGTCCGTCTCGGACACCGCGGAATACGGCGACTACGTCTCCGGTCCCCGCGTCATCACCCCCGAGGTGAAGGAAAACATGAAGGCTGTCCTGAAGGACATCCAGGACGGCACCTTCGCCAAGCGCTTCATCGACGACCAGGACGCCGGCGGACCCGAGTTCGCCGAACTGCGCAAGAAGGGTGAAGACCACCCGATCGAGGCCACCGGCCGCGAACTGCGTAAGCTGTTCTCCTGGATCAAGACCAGCGACGACTACACCGAAGGCTCCGTAGCCCGCTAGGACAACCGCCGGGCGGACCTCAGGGAAGCCCTGCATATAACGACAGAGAGGCCGGGTTCACACTTAACAATGTGAGCCCGGCCTTTCCGTCGGCCTAGACTTGTTCCATCCCAAGGACTGCAACGCAGAGGATCAGCCGTGTCAAAACCCGTAGTACTGCTCGCCGAAGAACTTTCGCCCGCCACCATCGAGGCCCTGGGCCCGGACTTCGAGATCCGCCAGACCGACGGCGCCGACCGCTCCCAGCTGCTCTCCGCCATCGCCGACGTGGACGCCATCCTGGTCCGCTCCGCCACCCAGGTGGACGCCGAGGCCATTGCCGCAGCCAAGAACCTCAAGGTCATCGCCCGTGCAGGCGTTGGCCTGGACAACGTTGACATCAAGGCCGCCACCCAGGCCGGTGTCATGGTGGTGAACGCCCCGACGTCGAATATCATCTCGGCGGCCGAACTGACCGTCGGCCACATCCTCAGCCTCGCCCGCCACATTCCGCAGGCGAGCTCAGCGCTCAAGGACGGCGAGTGGAAGCGCTCCAAGTACACGGGCATCGAATTGTTCGAGAAGAAGATCGGCATCATCGGCCTCGGCAGGATCGGCGCCCTGGTTGCCGCCCGCCTCAAGGGTTTCGACACCAAGATCCTCGCCTACGATCCCTACATCACCTCAGCCCGCGCGGCCCAGCTTGGCGTGCAGCTGGTGACGTTGGACGAGCTGCTCGCCCAGTCGGACTTCATCACCATCCACATGCCCAAGACGCCCGAGACCGTTGGCATGCTCGGCGCTGACGCCTTCAAGAAGATGAAGAGCTCCGCCTATGTCATCAACGTGGCCCGTGGTGGCCTGGTGGACGAGGAAGCACTTTTCACAGCCCTCC
>NZ_QAIQ01000069.1 GCF_003061105.1 Arthrobacter sp. HMWF013 | reverse complement strand
CTCGTGCGCGGCTTCCAGAATATTTATCGCCCGCAACTCCTCTCCTGCGTCAAAAAGCGCTTCGGCAGTTGCAACAGTTAGCTTTGTAGCAGGTGCGCCTGTCCGCAGCCGTTCTTCGAGACTGCGGAGCAGACTTTCGTCTGAGGTATCCCTACCCGTAAGTCGCCGAATACACATAAGTTCCGCCGCCCAAGCTGTCGGAAATTCTACGCAAGTAGCAAGCGCTGCCAATATGTTCGCACTAACATCTGGTGGAAGTGTTTCCCATGATCCATCCCTCTGAGACCGTTCCACATCGCTTACTATCCTCGCGAGGAACGCGGCTTCACGATCAGGCGTCACCTCATGCTGCACGCTTTTTACCGCGACTTGATGCGCCCTGGCTGAACTGAAACGAAGAATCTGTGCTTGATCGACGGTAACCCAACCGCTTGATGTAGCTGAGGCAATCTCCCTCGAAGAGAACCCACCTGAGGCCCCTTCTGAAACCACGTCAACAAGCCAAGTAAGAGGAATCGAAGGACCCGCGGTGCTCAGCGACGCTAGCACGCGGCGAACTTCTGTGGGCAAAGCGGCAAACGAAACCTGCAGAACGTCGCGGGTCAACAGAGGAAATAAATCATTGGGCAGCGAACCTGATCCGATCAATGCCTCTCTAACAGACGGAGTGCGTAGGAGTGAGATCAAAGTACCGGGGGACCCGTTGCTTGCCTTTAGTACTTCTGCCATAGCGGCAACATTGACCTCACGAGGTTCGAGGATGCCTAAGTCATTGATAGCAATCTCACCCAGAGCCTGCGATTCCATCGGCTTAAGATCGATATAAGCGACGTTGTCGTTGCTCCTCTCCTCAAAAAGCCACTTGCTCAATGACCCCGCATGCCCGGCCTTGTCCTCGGTCAGGGCTCCGGGGACATCACTATTAATGGCTAGGACAATCAGGCCTCTGACAGACGAGCTGTGGAGAATCAACCTAAGCATTTTGATGGTGACGGGGTCTAAAAGCTCCGCGTCGTCCACAACTATGGCGAATGGGACCAGTTCTGCTACTAGGGCTATTTCCCTAGCATTGTTCTCTGCTGCTGCCAAGGCCGCACTACGTGCCCCTATGGAGATCTCCCTGCCGGCAGCAGCCATCCTTGCCTGGTCAATGAGGCCCTGACGACTACGGACAGCGTGGCGGACTTTTTCGTCTACCCCAGCGACATCTTTCATCGCTGCAACGGCGTTGAAAGCTGCGGCGATCGCCGCTCCCACAGGAAGGATTGACGCGAAAAGGCATGATGCGTGCAGCGCTGCTGCAAGCCGATCTTCAATTAGTTTCCCGCCCGCTTTTACCGCGGCACTGAGAACTTGAATGTGATTCACCAACTGTGCTTGGCCGTCTTGGGCTGCACAGCCGTCAGCGCTTCCCTTGAGCCCCCACCAGAAGAATTCCAAGCGCGAGCCCACTTCCGGAGTTACCGGGTCGGGAAAAATTGCTTCCTTTCGGGGAGAATTTGCCGCCTCCTCGCCCGCTGCGAACAATTCAGCCGGCCAGTACCTTGGCCTACTTTGCATCATGGAGCACTGTCGATAAAGTTCCTGCAAGAGCATAGTGCGGCCGCTTCCGGTTGCCCCGCGTATAATGGCCAGTTTGCACGGGCCTTGCTCTGAGCTCTCTGACCACAAGTCGTGTAAGCGCGCCAAGGCGAGCACGTGATCTGTACCAACAAAAGCCTTCTGCCCGGAGCTCGTCATGACAAATTGGACCACATACCAATGACGGGGTCTACAGGGAAAGCTAAGCGCACGCGCGATAGCCATAGGCTTTCTTTAGACGAGCGCTTCCGGCGGTTTCGCGGGTTGCAGCGGGATCACCTCGATATGCTTTCGCTCATGCACCCCGTTTTATGGTCTTTAGCGCACAGACAGCGGGCGCTGCTGAGGATAGTTGCCAACTAAAAGAGAAAGACCTGGCCTCCTTGCAGCGAGTAAGAAGAGGCCCGAGCAGTATGTTTTGCTCGGGTCTCTTCTATCTCCCTGTGGCTTTCCCACACTGCGGGACCGTATGTCCCAAAACTGCTGCGGGACCGGGGAGGAATCACCAGATGAACTATCGCCACGAAGGACGGGCGGCTCGCCGAAGCCTCGCGCGGCAGACTCATATAGTCCGCGGCGATGGAGCGCCACCGGCAAGAGCAGTTACGTAAGCAAACCTAGCGTCTTCCGGGGAGCCGCTTCTCGGGAAACTCACCGCTTGCGGCGTCGCGTGAACAGCCATTCCAGGATGCTGTCGAGGAGGCCTTTCCGGTCCGGCAGATCTTTGATAGCAATCGAGACACGCCAGAAGGGGTTGCGAAGCTCGGCTGTGAGTCGAATTGCATTCGCTTCCACAACCCGCAGCGCTTCCTTCTTGCCGTGCTCCTGAATCTTTTGCCCGGCATATCTTTCCATAGCAGACTTCTTCTCATCTTCAGCCGCATCCGGCACCACCTTACCGTTCCGATCGGGGTCGATGAAGTTGCCCTTTTCATCGAGTTTCAGGTGCCTGATGGACGCTTGCGGCCTGCCGTGCGTCATCGCTTAACCTTCTGTTCGTTGTTCTCTCCATCCACCATGGACAGACAACAAAGTCGATTTTCAAGCCTTGGCCATGGAGTGCACCGGCAAAATTCAAACTCGCGACCCGCGGATTAGAAGTCGCCGCTTTATTCACGGAGCTACGGAGGCGAAAGGTGCACCAGTCCACCATGAGCGGGAGATGAAATTTGAACTCCCGGCTTCCTCTTTTGCAGAGAGGCGCTCTGGCCGTACTGATCTACTCCCGGTGACGTAAATCCAACCCACGATGACAGGCCGGCAGACTGTCCCCGATGTCGTCCATGCCAAGCTTGTGGCGATGGGCTACCGGATTTCGGACCGCTCGAACCGCCGTGCCGTGTCTCAGGGCAAGAGGCCTACCGCCGAGGCAAAGGCGGGTCCACCGACCCTGGACCACCGATCCGGGCGCGTGGGCTCAGTATGACTTCGGCGACGGACCGGTCACAGTTGGAGTCCCAGCAAGGATAAGTGTCAATAGACCACAGACTGTCACTCTGAATCTATAGCGAGCTGATCCCAAACCGGGCTGTCGTAAAGGCTGACTATACGCCAGCACAAAGCATTGGCTTCAGACACGGGAAGGCGAGGGTCGATGTTGTGCCCAAACTTATTCCGCACGAACGTAAAGACGGTACGTAATCGGGTGATTACGATTCTCCGATACGTGAGGTCCACGCCGCCTTGCTCAAGGCATGAGTCGATCTGGGAAATCAAATTATTTCCGAATTTTGCGGTTCTAAGCCGCCGTTTGAGCATCGACTCGAGCGTGACAGATGCCTCCCTAACTGCCGTATCTGTGAATCCGAGTTCTAAGAGGGTGGATATGCGGCTAAAGTCGGGACCCAGGGTCAAAGCGTCGTAGAGAAATTCCTCCATAATGGCCCAACCTTTATCCGTAACCTTGACGCGGGTCTCGCCATCGCGGATAAGTGGCCAAGTCGTATCCAACTCATCGAGGAACTCATCGGGGTCGCGCGGGTCAACAATTGGCTCCGGGATCGGCAGCATAGTTCCATCGGCAAGCTTGGCAAAAAGTTCTTCTCCCTCGCCGTGAGCATTCATCCACCTACGATGGCGCCACTCGTCGATGCTCCCCCAGGAAAGGCATTCGGCTTCGATGAAGCCTTGAACCTGCAGAGACTTCAGATCCTCATGCCATGCAGCAGCGTAAAGATCATCGGCAGTTTTTTTGCGGCGCGGCTCCACTACGAACAGTATGACTCTGTCGATGTCGTCAGCAACAAGAAGGTCCGTACCGTGCGGATACTGACACAGATCAAGTAGAGCGTTCAATTCGCCTGGAGGCCCTTGATAGTAGGGCCAGTCAGCGTGATGGCCGTCGGCATTGCTACCGTCAGCACGGGCCCATTCAGCCCCGTTTCCCGTGTAGCCGAGCCAGAATCTAGTTGGCAATTTTTCCATAATCACAGCGTATAGATGACAACGCTAGGTGTACTCAGTCAGGACGTTGGTTACATCGCAAACAGGTGAAGACATCTTAGGTTGGTGTTTACCACAACGGCCAACTGAATCTAAAAGGTCTTCATGCTCCACCGTAATGCCCGCCTGACCCCGACTGGTAGGCGGTTCATCGATATAATCGGCATACATCATTTCCTGGGCGTACGAACCGTCTGTGCCCTGCCGCACCATATACGCAGCTATCATCGCTATCCTTGTGTCCGGCCCGTTCCGCATACTGCAGATGAAAGTATCAGAGCAAACGGGCAGTCCCGCGTTTCCGTGGAACGAACAGGTCCGTCAGCCTGCCCGGGAACTTTGAGATAACGAGGGCAAGACAAATCCTTGGCATGCCATCTTTTTGGGCACTCTATTGTCGGATGGTTAAGCGCTTCGCTTCACCTGGATGATGACGGTTGCAGACCGCAAGCCAAACACCTGGAGCGTCGGAAGCATGAACGCGCGACACATTTCCTACTCAGTGGTCCTGGCGGTTTCCGAACGGCCGCATCTCTCCAAAAGCCGTGCGAAAGTCAGCAATCTCGACGTTCTTCTAGCCCTGGGTCGGCGACCAACTTCGGCCGATCCGTGATTAGCTTTGAACCTTTATCCCTAGCTGTTGCGGAAAGAGTCCGCTCACGGGCCAGTCATCGGGGCGCTCGACATCGAGGTCGTCCGCCTTGAGACCAGCCAAAACGCCTCCGACAGCGAACAAGCCCTGCTGCATAAAGAAGTCGATCTGCTGTCGAACTTCCGCCTCGTTAGCCACATTTATACGTATGTCTGTAGGTTGTCCCTTTATCGTCAGTCGAAGAAGGCGGTGACCCGGCGTTCCCCCACCCACTACAACACCGGTGCTGACAACGCGGAAATGGTCAACCCCAGCATCACTAATCGCTTTCCCCGCAACCTCCAAAATATCCGAGTTACCTATGGAGCCTTCAGGGGACGGCTTATAGTAGCGAAACACCTCAAGGAAGTACTCATCCGATTTCAGATGCTCAACTTCCGTAGCTAACGGTATCCGAGCTCTAAACCCGATGGCTCTCACAGCCTTGGCCGCCTTTTCCACCGATGCTTCCGATTCAAGAGCGTACAAAACGAGACCTGTACCCTTGGGCCTCCAGCCCAAGAGTTCTTCTACCGGCATGAGATGTACTTTGACCCCTCGATAGGAGGCTGCAATATTCTCTGCGGCTTCTGAGTAACCCTTTGTCGTGACCAGCCAACCGGCTTCTGCGCCGACGTCCGCAACCATGCCCTCAAAGGTTGAGATGTCGTTGACGTCCAGATTCTTCGCGTAGCTTTTACAGTCTATGATCAGCTTTGAAGTGTTGATCCCAAACTGGTGCCCTTCAACTAAAACATCGATCTGACGAGGAATTTTCGAGTTTTTTCCAAGTAGATGGACGTTACGGCTTACCTTGCCGCCACTACCCACTAGGAATTCGATAACATCGGCAATGCCGTTTTCATACTCTTTAAAGTCCATTGCCATTAGAGTAATCCATTCTGGTCACCCTCGACCCTGGGCGTCGCTACACCGATCGACCGAATAGCCCTGCACCGATCACCCTCTCGTCCCCCCCTTCGTCGCGGGGGACACCACAAGGGACCGGTTACGAACTGGGTCTATCTACTAGGGCCGGCGTTCCAAAGCTAGGTAAGCCAACTGCCCGTGCCAGCCGCCTGAGACCAAGGTCATCGGATTACAGAGACAGACCTTCGTTTATCGCGAGTTTCAGAGGGTGCACCCACGGGGCGTGCTGAGCTTCAGGGCCGCGCTCTTTAAGCCGGTTACGCCAATCTCATCTATGCTGCAGTCCAAGGCAGTGGGCACTGAACATTTCCGAGCAAAGCCCATACAATGCTGGTCGAGCGAATCTTGAAGCTCTCGGCGGGGAGCCAACGGTTCCCCTGCTCACGGCGGCATCTTGCCTTGCTGCAGTCTTCACATCGACCGAAGTCGCTCAATGTGGCGACGCTGTTCTTTGTCATCCTGCTTGACGTGAACACTGACCAGCACGTGGTCACCGTCTGGCTTGTAGTAAATGCGCCCCATGTCCTCGCTGCCAGCGATGCCCGTTGCAAGCTTGGATACTTCTCGCCAGCCACGCAGGCCTTCTAGGTCTCTGCCCACACTATGGCCCATATCAATTTGCACTAGTGATCGGAGCAACGACGCGGGTGCGTCGAGGTTGGCCAGTACCTCCACACTGTCCAAAACGAAGTTGAGCCGCGAGAAAGCCGTGTCAAGAAATCCCAACACGCCTCGTCGGGGCGCCACGGGAGCGGCAGCAGCGCGCCGCCGCTCGCGTTCTTGTTGCCCTAGCTCTTCGAATCTTTCGCTTAGGCCTAGCACCATGGCTTCCAAGGATGAGACCCGTGCCTCGCGTTGCTCTGCGTGCGCACGTAAGCTCGCGACGGTGCTGTAGAGTTCGGCGTTCTCAGCCAGAGCGAATTCAAGAAGCTCCTCGGTCTCTGTCTGTTTGGCCAGAAACGCCCTGGTGTCAACGGGGTGTTCCGGCGCACGGCCCAGCTCGGTGATCTGACTGAGCAGAGACTTTTGGTGTTCCAGAGCGCGATTCAACTCGCTGGTGAGTTTAGACTCCCGGTCAGTCGCTGCCGCGAGGCGCTGGCGAAGAACTGTAACCTCGCTCTCCGAACCGTCGAGACGCTCCCTGAGTGCGACAGACTGATCCAGCAGCTGCTCGACCTGGGCTGCAAGGTCCTCGAGGCGAGTGTCAGTTTGAGCCGGCGAAGGCTCAACCACCAAGTCAGCCGATACGGGCGAGAACACCGCCGCAACGCGAGAGAGGGCGTCGGTGTGAGTGCCCTTTATACGGAGGCGAGCGAACCAGTCGTAGAACTTGCCGTCGGCGGCAGGACGGTGACTAACATCCCACCGCTGCACTGACAGGCCTCCCGCCTCCAGTGCACCGACGACTTCAGCCGCAAGCCGCTCTGAGGCGTTGAAGACGACATAGTGGCCGAACTTCGTCGTTTCAATGTTCCACTCGTCAGGAAACTCTGTGAACGTTTGCTGCGCTAAGGCATCACCGGCCTTCCGCGCAAACGGCACATTAGCGCCCGCCAACAGAAAACGATTACAGTCCTCGATTTCCCAAGAAGGTCCAGCCATGTCGATGACGTTGTCGGCAAAGAGCGGGAAGACCGCGCCGGCATAAACGATGCCGGCGTACCCATCTGGCGTCAGCCGAACTGGCCGGCGGACGGATTCCTCAACTACAGATGGGCCATCCACCACTCGGACAACAACTTGTTGTGATGCCATCGTCAAGCCTCCGAGGCACACCTACACGCAGGGTCGCCCCACTGGCGTTTACAGACCGCGCAGGGCTGGTAGTAGAGATGCTCGCGGATTTGCTCGTCGGTGGCCTGGTCTGGCCCGGGAAGCCTCGAGAACGCCCAGCGCTTGTGCTGATATAGCACGTCCCCTGGGACAAGGCGGCTGTCCTCTCGGTCAGCTACGTTCGCACGGACAACGAGTCCGCCGTTCGGCACCCAAGCATCAGCCTCAGTAACATCAAGATCCCGTAGGTCGCTGCTCCCCGGAAGACCAATGCCGAACTCCAGGTCAAAGTAAGAGGCACTCGCTCGGTCAGCTCGCCTGCTGGACGTTGCGCTGACAGACAAAATCAGATTGTCGTCAACCTCAACGTCGAGTTCTAGACGCTCAACCAATGGTGGCGCCGTCTTGTCCACAGCGACGGCTACCATGCCGATCGATGTCCGCGGGTCACTCGCTTGCGGCTGCTCGGCGAGGTCGGAGGGTGCCACGATGGCGAACTTGGCAACACCATCAGTCGGGTCCGTGCAGTACAGGTGGAATCGGTCACGACATATTTCGCCATTGCTCGGCATGGCCGTTCCGGCCCGCAGAAGGGGAAGCCTCAAGCCTCGCGCCATCTCCAGTTCAATTTGCTTTGCTAGCACCAAGCGTTGCGCATCGTGCGCGATCCACGCCGCTCCCTGAGAAACTAGCGTTGCGCTGTTCTCTGGAACAAGAACGCGCTCGGGCCCGAACATTTCGTGCAGTCGGCCGCGGATGCTCGGCATCGCAGCCATGCCGCCAGCGACGAGGCAAAGCGAGACCTGGGCCGGCGCCATGTCGACACTCTCTAGAAGCGCCTCGATCTCACGAATGCCAGCGGCTACAAGTGGTCGGGTGATTCCGTCCAGCTCCTGCCGGCTCAGCGAATACTCTAGGGTAGTGCCTGACTCAGCAAAGTAGCTCGCATGATAAATCGTGACGCTTGGCCGATCTGAGAGCTCGATCTTGCTGCTTTCCGCTTCTTGCAGCAGGCTTAGGCGCGCGTCGCGAGTCGGATGATCGGACCCGGAAATTCCATGCTTGTTCGAAAACCTCGCGACCACCTCATCCCGGATTACTCGGTCAAATTTGTCTCCGCCTACCTGGTCGGTACCACCGTTGCGGAGTTGAAGGATGCGTCCTGGCTCTATGCGGCAGAGTGTAAGGTCCAACGTTCCGCCACCCCAGTCCACAACGAGCACGTTGCGTTTCATGAGCCTGCGGATCTCCGCCTGAGGATCTTTTGCTCCGCGCAGGTGGCCGTATAAGGCGGCGAGCGGTTCGTGGACGAACTGGGTCACCGAAATTTCTGACCGGGCGAAAGCCTCTCGGAGAGCCGCGCGCCGCGGTCCGTTCATGTTCACAGGGATGGTGACCACGGCGCGGTCCAACTCTCCCAGCACCTTACGATGACCGCTCCGGCGTGACTCCGCCCGAACGTGCCGGATGACATCCGCAACGATGTCGATCGGGCTGCGCTCGACCCCACCAACGCTGACGATCTCCTGTCCTAGAAGGAACTTCGGCGAGCGTACTGTGTTGCCGTACACCCCAAGCCCGACTTCCTCTAATGCATGTCGGGCTTCGCGCCCAACGATGACGTCCTCGCCTTCATAGCGGACAACGGAAGCGTGGGGCAAGCCTTCCGCATCGAGAACGTCGACGACTCGGTCGCCTGCCACCACAGAAACCAAGCTGTTGGTGGTGCCGAAGTCGAAACCTACTGTCATTGCCTTCCTTCCTCTAGGTCCTTAAGGCGCGCAACCTCGCTATCAATGGCACTCATTGCCCGGTCAACGAACTCGTCCGCGACGTTTGCGCTGCCGTTGCGAAGCGCATGAAGTCCTTTGTTCAGAAGCTCGGCCTGCCTTGTCAATCGTCGAATCACTTGCGTTCGGAGCGCCTCGTAGTCGTCAACGTGGTGGCTCTGATCCACGACCCGGTTGCTCTGCTCTGCCGAAAGTCGTCGTTTCAAAGTCTCGGCCTCTGCACGCAGCTCAGCAGTTCGGGCGATCGCCTCCTCAAGCTCGGAAGACAGTCGCTTGGCGGAGGCCTCAGCCGTTACAGCACGGAGCTCTTCCCGTCGAGCCTGAGCAAGCGCCTTCTCGGTCGCCGTCGTCGACTCTTGGAGACGGACCTCCGAGTGTCTCGATAGTTGACTAAGCGCATCGTTGTTCTTGGCAGTAGCCAGGAGGGCGGCAACCCTGGGGACGCTTCGGTCCCTAGGTGCGTTCCAAATCCACGCGGCCATATCCCCAATGAACTGGTCCGCAGTCCAGTGCTCGTGGAGGACGCGGAAGAGTCCGAAGGCGGTGACAGCATTCACACGCAACCGCTCCTGTGCGGCTTCATTGAAGTCTGACGCCGTGTGAAGGCCTAGCGTATCGAACGTGATTCGCTTGGCCGCTTCATTCACTTCTTGGGCAGTCAATATCGGTTTGCCCGGCACACCAATCAACCGTTCAAGTCGATTCTCAAAAACTTTGTGACTGGCAAACGCCACGACAACTAGGTCCAGGATGCGGCGACGAACAGGCAGCTCCGGACCAAGCTCCGCCACGGCCGCCAATAAGCTGGGCGGCACTGCAAGAAATGGGTCGCCACCCGCCAAACGTCGTACAGCATCCGTCTCCGCTTGCGCTGCGTCTGGTTGCAGTGAAAGTTCCCGCAAATCTCTCCGCGCAAGGTTTAACTTGCGTCCCTCTTCGCCATACGCGAACTCAATGAGAGCGAGGATGGACTTTGGCCGCTCCTTCTTCTTAGCTCCTTCTTGATGGCGTTCGCCATCGACGGGATTGGTCTCCTGGCTCAGGGTCACATCAGTGCCCTTGTCGGAAGCTACCGCATTCGGCCCCGCGTCTGTTGTCACTTTTTATACTCCTTGAACTCGAGTGCGAAAGCCTGCATACCAGCCCTCCGCGAGACGGCTGTAACGAAGACGTTCCGCATGCTGTCGGGCCGTCCCAATGTCCCCTTCCGCCAAAGCGTGCTCAGCGGCGACCAAATGCAGTTTGAAAGCGTCATACGGTCGCTGCTGGTCAATACTGGCAGACAGCTCGGCAATCTCCGCCCCCGCGGTGCCATCGAGCGGCAATGCGCTCCACCCAAGCACTTGTTCGATAACTGAGTCGCTAAGCGCAACATCTAAGCTGGCGTGTGGCGATGGCGCTAGATCACCGAAGAAGTAGGTTTCCCTCTTGAGGAGCGATTGAAAGCGCAGAGACACTTCGGCGACGCGTTGGCTCTTGGTCTTTGTCATGGCACGCTCGAAGTGGTTGTAGTGGAAGGCAACGATGCCGCAAATGGCCTCAGCTGGAGGTCGATCGAAGGTTCCTAAAATTCCCACCGCCTGGTCGTACTTTCCCTGATAGCCGCCTCCGTCCTGCAGGTCATCGCGGACGCCGGACTCGGAGAGCCCCTCACGCGCCAGGACGCCGTACAGGTAGTTCGCGAGACCATACAAATACCTGCCCGCAGAGATGTAGCCCTTGGAGCGCATGATGAAGTCGTCTATAGCCCGAAGGCTCAGCTCACCTCCGTCGATTAGGCGCTTCAGAGCATCATCCACGCTCTCAAGATGGTCGACGTCGGCAAGAGCAAACTCGAATTGGAACGACTGCACCGCATCGCCCTTTGTGAGCGTTACATCGACAACTCCACCGCGTTGCGCCGCCAAATATTCAACAGCATTTGCGATCGAGGTCGCAGTGCCGTTAATGACCACCATGTCAGTATTTCGAATTACCCAATCTTCGGGCGAGGTAGCGCTAGTGAGAGTCAGCCGGGTCCTACCACACTCCCGTCCCTTTAACACAAGAACCGGCCTTAGCGTTGGATGTCCCTCAAATGTATGCACGCGGAAATCACGGTCGGTAGAAAACTCCACCCCGCACGTTTCGCAAGGAAACGTCGCTGGCAGCGGTTCTGCCACCGTGGCCGAACCTTCTTCTGTGGGCTCATGAAATTCCATGTAACCGGTATGCCAGAAACCCATGACGTCCCCTACCTGCCGTCGCCTGAAATCGAGTTGATGAGTCGGGTTGGCCGGTTAGGTGTTACGGGCACACGGCTACACGTAACAGAAGGTTCATTTCCAAGAAGTTCCCTAATACGCGTCAGCGTTGAGCACGCACTTGCGGATGTGCTAACCATGGTGTGTCCCTCCGACGAACCCCAAAACGTCGACCGGCCAAGGTTGGGCCGCTTAAGTTTTGCCGTGATCATATCGCTGTTCTGAGCCGGGCGCGGAAGTGGCGCCCCGTTTATGGTCCGGCCGACAGGAGCGTTGGCTCCCGTCGGCGTGACCGCGTTCGCATAACCTCAGGCACGCGTATCAGAGGTTCGTAACGGAGGGTAGTTTTCGAGCCCTGCACAGTTTTCCGAGGTACGAAAAGCGTTTGGCGTACCCTGTAACCACACCAGTCTGCACGAGCGAGGGGAAAAGCCAGAATGAACGACCACATTCGACAAGTCGGACAGTCAATAATGGGCGCCGTACAGGAGTCAAATCGACAGGTGTTGAATGATCATGGTGACGACCAGCACCGAAAGGGTTTTAGCAGAGCAGCTAGCATCAGCCTGCGCCTTGTTCAGGACGAGATCGACGTCTTGAAAGAGCAAATGACGGGCCCTGGTCTGAGCAAGTCAGAGCAGGCGCTCTATGCGCACTTGGACGAACTGAAGTCCAAGATCGAATCGGACTTTGATCGTTACTGGCGAGGCAGTGGCATTGACTGGCGTCCTCGGAAGCCTGTCGTCAATGCCGTCGCCAGGCAGACCGAAGAGTCGTAGCCGTTGAGCAGGGCGCGAGCTTACTAGTGGCGTTCCTTCGGAATAGTCTGTGCTCTGCCTTCTTGGATGCAGCCGATCGTAGTTTTGAATTTGAACGCCGGCAACATTTACATGGTGTGTGCACGCTCATCGGCCCTGGCGTCAATGGCGTGCACCAAGGGTTGAGGATGCCACAATACCTGCATGACTGTTCAGCATCCGGCCCCGGGCCTTCCCGCATTGTCTTGCCGTCTGCGGAAGGGATGTACTTTGCGGCGGCTCGATGGCGTGATGAGTGCCTGATTGGCAACAACAGCTTATTCTCGGGCCAATCTGTAGACGGTGGGTCAGCTGCAGCGGAACTAGTAGCAGCCTTCGTTGAACAGCCGGACATCGGGGACGGCAAATTTGTACCGAAGCTTAAATCTCAACTAGCCAATGTCAGTACAGATGCCGTACAAGTAGCGGCCGAGCTCTTGTATATTCACTTTCTTATCATCTCCACAGAGTCGATTAGGGGCGACACAAAGCGCGACCACGTCAACGCGGTGATCGCATTCCGTGAGGAGGGAACCACTCGGATTCCGACTGATCTTGTTCATGCGCTGATGGGTGGCGCTGCTCGGCCCGGACAAGGATTCAACTCTTATCGTTGGAAGATGTTCGGCTATTTGATCCGGATTTTCGAACATTTCAAGACCTTGAGCATTGACGCTCGGCGCTCAGCTCTCGCGGACTTGTCTTCCTTCAAGGACAGCATACGATTCATTGACGATCAGACCGCTTGGTCCCAGCGCTACGCCTTAGAACACATGCTCTTCCCCGAGCAGACTCCCGCCATAATAAGCAGAGATGATCGCGAGATGGTCCAAGCCAGTTTCGCAGCCGCGACAGGTGAACAGCGAAGCATCGAAGAAATCGTTCATGGGCTGGACCCCAATGTGTCTTACGGCACCCGACAAGGCGTGAACTTATACAGGACGCCGCACCGGGAGAAATGGAAGGGCACGGACAAGAAGGTAGAGCTCTACGTCGCGTGGGCCCAAAAGATTTGGCAGCTCGGTAGTCTCGACGGGCGAGAACGCGATTGGAAAGTGGAGCTGGCAAAGACGACCGGGCAGGCTCTCCACACCATCGCCACTGGCGGAGACGTCGTCGGACACTTGAAGAAGGTCCTCTCCCCCAGCAGTCTCGTCGACTATAGGGCTGCGGACGACTTTCTTACCTGGGTCTCCAACAATGAAGCGAAAGCGGTCAAAGCACTGGGCGAGCTGACTCGAAGTCCTGGACCGGAGTCGATCGACCGTTTCCTCGAGTTCATTCCCAGGGACGGTCAGCTTGCAGGAGATGGAGCCCGCCTCAGTCTGGCTACAGCCTTGCTGCTGGCCACCGACGTCGAACAGCTGCCTCCGTGGCGCCATACTTCGGCGGAACTCACGGTGCGGCTGACGAACGGGTACAGGCCCCAGCAGTCCGCAACGGCAGGCGAGAAATACGTCCTGTTCCTTGAACGGCTCGACCTGATCATGAATGCAATGAAAGCCCACGGAACCCCTTTGCGTGACCGCCTCGATGCGCAAGCTCTGGCATGGACGATTGCGACCAGGCACCTCCCCCTGCCAGGTCTCGGCCGCAAAGAGGTACTGGTACGTGGTAGCCACGCTGGCATGACCTAGTAGTTCCTTGACTGTCAGCACCGGATTGGCAAGTAGTAAGTAGGGTCGTCGGCACGTTCGCGGCCCTCCTGCATTAGCGCGCCCAGCATTGTCACGGCGAAGGTATGGCGGAGGGTATGAGGTGCAACAGTGATGTGCTCTGGAGGGCGGTTGGGGCTGCCGAGCTCAAACACCCGGTCTCGGGCGTCCGCGAACAACTGGTTCCAGTAGGCAGGAACCGGCGGCAGCCCCCGCGCGATGAACAAGCCGAGCGGCTCGATGCTGCCGTCATCAAGGATGCGGACAGCGCGGGCACGGTCCTCGTCGCTCAGACCAAGTGTGTGGCGGGGGTGCCCCTCCATCATGACTGCAGGTTGTCCGCGGAGCCGGGTGAACCCATCAAAGGGACTGCCCCCGGTTTTGTTGACTCCTTGACCTAGCGAGCTGGTGCTCG
>NZ_QAIQ01000591.1 GCF_003061105.1 Arthrobacter sp. HMWF013 | reverse complement strand
GGAGCTGGGCGGTGCCGGTGCTGCCGGTGCCGGCCGGTCCGGCGGCTCCGATGACCAGCCGCACGCCGGGGCCGACACGAACGATCCGGGCGTTGAAAGGGACGAGCCGCCGGTTCCGCGCGACGCGGACGTACCCTCCGCAGAAGCCGAAATCGACGAATCCAACGCTGATTCACAAGGGTCCGAGCCCTTCTCTTCGGAGCCGGGCCAGGAGGCATCCGGTGTGCCGGACGGCAGCGGCAACGACCTCCCCCAGGAGAAATCACCGAACGACGACGACGAGGAAAGCTTCGACGCCGGCTGACCGTTGGGTGCCGGGACGGACAGACGTCCCGGCAGGGTGAAAGAGCTGCCGTCCGGCTTCGTGCCGGGCGGCACTCTTCTGCGTCCATCTGCCGTACTTTCGCCCATCCGGGCCGATCCGGACGTATCCTAGGAAGAGGTTTTGAAGTGGGCCGCCTTCCGAACCAAGGCGTGGATCATGGCCGCGGAGACTCCGGCGCAACCGGTCTGGGAATCACTTCCCGATCCCCAGGATGTGGTGTTCGACAGCAAGGATGTCGAGAGCTTCCTTGCTGAGGTCACCCATGAATTCATGCGCGATATCAACGGGGAGCACCGCGGCATCAGCTGGGCCGCCACCTTCTTCCGCCACGGCTCAGCCCATACGGTCGCGGCCGGCAGCGCCGTAGCACTGGCCGCGGACCAGGAGCAGTGCTCCTTCGAGGACGGGCCGGTCCTGGAGGCCCTGCGCTCGGGAGACTTCGTTCACCTTGCTGACATGGCCCGCGACCGGCGCTGGCCGGGATATGCCAGTGCGGCAGCAGACCACGGCGTCAGGTCGTTGCTGTCCATGCCGATTGTGTCCACCGCAGGATCAAGTGCCGCGATCAACCTCTATGCATCCACCCCGCACGCCTTCACCAGCGAGGACATCGTCAAAACCCTGGCCTATGCGCGGGAAGTGGCCAGGGCGCTGCGGGTGGTGCTGCGTGTCGCCGAACGGGCCGAAGCCAGCGCAGAGCGGGCTGTCGCCGAAAGCTCCATGGTGCTGATGGACGTGGCCGTCAGCACGCTGATGGCGGATTACGGCTTGGGCCATGAGGTGGCCCTGCAGTATCTGCGGACCGTCGCCAGGCATAACCATCAGGGCCTTCGCGAGGCTGCGATGAACATAGTGGCCGCCTCGCGGCAGGACTCGAATGCTCCTGCCCAGGAAACGGCCGATTTGCGTGGACTGGTTTCAGTTGAATCACCTGCCCTCAAGGGACCCCACACAACAGGGAGTACACCATGAATGCCTGGAAGGAAAACCCGGTAACCCCGGATGCCTTTTCGGTTCCTGCACCACATCCTTGGCACCGGCTCGTTGCCCTGGGTGACTCATTCACTGAAGGGATCGGAGATCCCGAGCCCCTCAGCGAAGGCGGTTACAGGGGCTGGGCGGACCGGGTTGCAGAGGAACTGAGCGAAAACCAGCCGGATTTCGCGTACGCCAACCTGGCCGTGCGGGGGCGGCTGGTGCGGCAGATCTTCGATGAGCAGCTCGGCCCGGCGCTGGCTCTGAAGCCTGATCTGGTCACAGTTTCAGCGGGCGGTAACGACATCGTCTTTCGGCGCAGCGATCCTGACCGGCTTGCCGAGACAATCGACGAGGGGGTGGGGCAGCTGACCCGTTCCGGGGCCACGGTGGTCCTTTTCGCAGGCCCGGACTGGGGTGCGACGCCGATTTTCAGCCAGATCCGCGGGAAGGTGGCCATCTTCAACGAGAACCTGCATACCGTGGCGGCACGCCACGACGCGGTGATGGTTGACCTGTGGTTCCTGCGCGAACTCTCGGACCCGGGCATGTGGGACCCGGACCGGTTGCACTTCTCGCCGCTGGGCCATCACACCATTGCGGCGGCGGTGCTGAAAGGCCTGGGCGTCCCACACACGTTGCTGCCCCAGCAGCCCAAGCTGATGGTCCCGCGAAGCTGGCGCCAGGCCCGCACAGAGGACCTGACCTGGGCGCGCGAATACCTTGTCCCCTGGGCGCTGCGGCAACTCAAGCTCCATCCGGAGGACGAGAGCCTGCTGGTGCCCAAACGCCCGGAGCCACGGCCCGTGTTCGGCCGCGGCGGCCCGGCTGCCCAACAGCTCAGCGGCGGCCACGCGGCCTGACTCAGCGCTTCTTCGGTGCGCGTTTCGCTGCAGCGTTAAGGGTGGCCTTCGCTGCAGGCGGCAGCCCGGCCACTTCGGTTTCCGGCTCCGCCACAGAGCCGCGGGCCTTGGCGATCGCTTTCATGCCGTGGTAGATCACCAGGGCGGCGGTGGAGCCAAGCGCGATGCCGGTGAACGTCAGGTCGCCGACGGTCCAGGTGTAGTCCGCAATGCCGATGATCAGCGCCACGGCGGCGGTGGTCAGGTTGATCGGGTTGGAGAAGTTCACCTTGTTCTGGACCCAGATCTTCACGCCCAGAACGCCGATCATCCCGTACAGCATGGTGGCAGCACCGCCCAGGACCCCGGGTGGGACGGTGGCAATCAGTTCGCCGAACTTGGGTGAGAAGCTCAGGACGATGGCGAACACGCCGGCCACCCAGTAGGCCGCCGTCGAATACACCTTCGTCGCTGCCATGACGCCGATGTTTTCGGCGTAGGTGGTGGTGCCGGAGCCGCCGCCGATGCCCGCCAGCACCGTCGCAGCGCCGTCAGCCATCAGCGCGCGGCCGGAGACGCCGTCGAGGTTCTGGCCGGTCATTGCCGCCACGGACTTCACGTGCCCGATGTTCTCGGCCACGAGGACCAGCACCACCGGGATGAAGAGGCCAAGCACCCCAACGTGGAACTCCGGGGTCTGGAACTGGGGCAGGCCGACCCACGCCGCCGCGTCCATCTTTTCGTAGCTCACTTCGCCGCGGAGCATGGCCACGAGGTATCCCACCACCACGCCCACCAGGATGCTCAAGCGGCCGATGATGCCGCGGAACAGGACGCTGACCAGGATGATCGTGGCGAGCGTAATGACGGCGGTGATGGGGGCGGCGTCGAAATTCTGTTTCGCAGCGGGGGCGAGGTTCAGCCCGATCAGCGCCACAATGGCGCCGGTGACGATCGGCGGCATCAGCCGGTTGATCCACTCGGCGCCGAATTTCTGCACAATGGCGCCGATGAGGGCAAGTACGACGCCGGCAATCACCACTCCGCCCAGCGCCCCCGGGACGCCGAACTGCTGTTGGGACGCCATGATGGGGGCGATGAACGCGAAGCTCGAGCCGAGGTAGCTGGGTACGCGGCCCTTGGTGATCACCAGGAAAAGCAACGTGCCGATGCCCGAGAAGAACAAGGTGGTGGCCGGCGGCATCCCGGTGATGATGGGGACCAGGAAAGTGGCTCCGAACATGGCCACCACGTGCTGCATGCCCACGCCGATGGTCAGTGGCCAGGCGAGCCGCTCATCCGGGGCAACCACGTGGCCCGGCTTGATCGATTTGCCGTTGCCGTGGAGCTTCCATTTCATTCCGAGCATGCTCATGGGCGGGGGCCTTTCAAGGGGGTGCCGCGACGGGCCGGGATCTTCCGCTGCAACAATACCGCGCCGCAGGGCCCCGCGTTGAGAGGGTGCTGTCGGGTGGCCTGCCTGTAGCCCGAAGGATTCCGGCTCCCCGTCCGCGGGTGGTCTGTGGCGAAGGTCACGTGCCGTCATGGGAAGAGGAATCGAACGCTTGAAGTTGCAACTATGGAACGGGGAACAGACAGCCGCCAAACAGGTGCGCTGCGCAGCGAAAGGTACGTCAATGACCATTGCCCACGAAGAAGCAGTTATCGACCCGGCCGCCGTCGACGCCATCTTTGCCGAAGCGCGCACGGCCAACTCCTTCACCGGCGAGGTGACCGAGGACCAGGCCCGCGCCATTTACGAGCTCACCAAGTTCGGCCCCACGGCTTTCAACTCCCAGCCGCTCCGCGTCACCTACGTCCGCTCCGACGAGGCCCGCGCGAAGCTCGTTGACACCCTGGCCAACGGAAACAAGGCCAAGACCGCCTCGGCTCCGCTTATTGCCGTCCTCAGCTATGACACCGCCTGGGCCGAGCAGTGGGACACCTTCCTGCCCGGGTACAACGCCCCGAAGGCCATGTACGACGCCGCTCCGGACCTGGCCGCTGCCACCGGCAACAACAACGCCCACCTGCAGGCGGGCTACTTCATCATCGCCGTCCGCTCGCTGGGTCTTGCCGCCGGCCCCATGACCGGAGCCGATTTCAGCGCCATCGACGCAGTCTTCTTCCCCGCCGGCGATCAGAAGAGCTTCCTCGTGGTCAACATCGGCCAGCCCGGTGAAGACGCCTGGGGCGCAGCAAAGCCCAAGTTCAGCTACGAGGACGTCGTCCGCACCGTCTGACGCTCTCTCACCTACTGCACGTTTAACACCGACGCGCTCTCACTTAATGCGGCTTTAAAACCGATGCTCTCTCACTTTCCTGAAGAAAGTGAGAGAGCATCGGTGTTTTAAGCGCATTAAGTGAGAGAGCGTTGGTTGTCTCGTTGGCGGGACAGGCAGGTGAGGCGGGACAGGCAGGTTAGGCGATGACGCCGTCCACCAGCGCCTTGGCCTCGGCCTGGACCTGCTTGAGGTGCTCCTCGCCCTTGAAGGACTCGGCGTAGATCTTGTAGACGTCCTCGGTCCCGGACGGGCGGGCGGCGAACCAGGCGTTCTCGGTGACGACCTTGAGCCCGCCAATCGGGGCGCCGTTGCCCGGCGCCTCGGTCAGCTTCGCGAGGATCGTCTCGCCTGCCAGCTCGGTGGCGGTGACGTCCGACGGCGAGAGCTTGCCCAGGGCCGCCTTCTGCTCCCGGGTTGCTGCTGCGTCAATGCGCGCATAGACCGGGGCGCCGAACTGATCGGTCAGGCCCTTGTACAGCTGGGAGGGGGACTTGCCCGTGACAGCGGTGATCTCCGAGGCCAGCAGCGCCAGCAGGATGCCGTCCTTGTCCGTGGTCCAGACGCTGCCGTCCAGCTTGTTGAAGGATGCGCCGGCCGATTCCTCGCCACCGAACGCGCCCTCGCCGGACAGCAGTCCCGGCACAAACCACTTGAAGCCCACGGGGACCTCCACGAGCTTGCGGCCCAGGCTTTCAGCAACGCGGTCGATGATCGAGGAGGACACCAGGGTTTTGCCCACCACCGAATTGGGGTTCCAGCCGCTGCGGTTGCGGTAAAGGTAGTCGATGGCCACTGCAAGGTAGTGGTTCGGGTTCATCAGGCCACCGTCCGGGGTGACGATGCCGTGGCGGTCGGCGTCGGCGTCATTGCCGGTGGCGACGTCGAACGCGCCTGAACTGCCGCCGTCGGACATCCGCTTGATCAGCGAAGCCATCGCGGCCGGCGACGAGCAGTCCATCCGGATCTTTTCGTCCCAGTCCAGGGTCATGAATGCCCACTGCGGGTCCACGGTGGGGTTCACCACCGTGAGGTTCAGGTGGTGGCGCTCGCCGATTTCGCCCCAGTAATCCACTGCGGCACCGCCCATGGGGTCGGCACCGATGCGGACGCCGGCGTCGCGGATGGCGTCCAGGTTCAGCACCGACGGGAGGTCATCAACGTAGCTGCTCAGGAAGTCGAACTTGCCGGTGCTGTCCGCGGCCAGGGCGTCAGCGAGCGGAATGCGCTTCACGCCGCGGAGGCCGTTTTCGAGCAGTTCGTTGGCGCGGTTGGCGATCCAGCCGGTGGCGTCGGAGTCGGCGGGGCCGCCGTGCGGGGGGTTGTACTTGAAGCCGCCGTCGCCCGGCGGGTTGTGGCTGGGCGTGACCACAATGCCGTCCGCCTCCGGGGCGCCCGCCGCACGGTTGTTGTTGTAGGTCAGGATGGCGTGGCTCAGAGCAGGGGTGGGGGTGTAGCCGTGACGGGCGTCCACCAGTACCTGCACACCGTTGGCGGCCAGCACCTCGAGGGCGGAATTCTGCGCCGGCTCACTGAGGGCGTGGGTGTCCTTGGCCAGGAACAGGGGGCCGGTGATGCCCTGCCCTGCCCGGTATTCCACAATCGCCTGCGTGATCGCGACGATGTGTTTTTCGTTAAACGACGCCTTGAGGCTGGAACCACGGTGCCCCGAGGTGCCGAACGCTACGCGCTGGCCGGGATCACCAAGATCCGGCGTGATGTCGTAGTACGCGTCGAGGAGCGCAGTGATGTCAACAAGGTCCTGGGGTTGGGCAACTGTGCCCGCGCGGCTAGCCATGGGACCAGCATGCCAGACGCAGGCCGGGGGCAGAACGGGCTGTCCAGAATCCGGCCCCTGTGACGCGGAATGTCACGAAACAGGTAATGAAACCTGAGTACCGGGCCCAAAAGTACCTATATACCGGCTCCCGCCGCCGCTGTTACGTTCGGGAAAAGCATGGAACGTCAAAGCGCGACGGCGGCACTGGGGCCGCGTCGCACGCGGCTGTAAGCGGCCGCCTGGAAGGGAAGGGGCCGGGTCATGGGGGCAGGGGACGGAGCAGCCGAACAGGCAAAGCGGACTGCAGAACGGGTGCAGCGACTGAAGCGCCGGCTGGACCAGGCCGAGCATGCCACGAAGGCGTGGGATGAAGGTGCTGTCGGCGAACAGATCGTGGCAGAGCGGCTGGGCACGCTCGTTCCGCACGGCTGGTTCCTCCTCCACGACATGCATTGGCCAGGGCGGCCCAAAGCCAACCTCGATCACGTGCTGGTGGGACCCGGCGGCGTCATCGTGGTGGATGCCAAGAACTGGACGGGGGAGGTCAGCGTCGCCTCCGGTGTCTTGTGGCAAGGCCGGTTTGCCAGGACGCAGTCCGTGGAATGCGCCCTGGCGCAGTGCGCGGCCGTCGCCTCTGTGATGGCGCCGCGGCACCGGCGGTTCGTCCGCCCGCTCATCTGTCTTGCCGGGCAGCCGGATCTGTTCGGCATTACCAGCTCCGACGTCGCCGTGGCAGGTTCCGACCGCGTTGTTGCTGCCGTATTGGCACTGCCCACGGTCCTCGACGAGCAGGACGTGGCCACCTTGCACGCCCGCCTAGGCGAGGAACTCATGCAGGAACCCGTAGCGGAAAGCCCGGTGGTGAGAGCTTTGACGTCGAAACCGGCCGGCCCGCCCAGGGTTGCGCAGCCGCCGGGGACGCCGGGCAGGCAGTCGCGGCAGACACGTGCGGCAGGCAGGTCTGCGGTGGACGGGCCAGCGCCGGGCAACGGGCCAGCGCCGGGCCGGCCAGGTCCCCGGAACTTCGGACCCCGGGTGGGCCGGACCGCGGGCGCAGGAACCGGCAGCACCGGTCACGGTGCGGGCTACGGTGCGGGCCGGAAGTCGAGGGCCCAGCAGCAGGCCACCAGCATGACCCACCTGATGTTCCTTGCCGCCTTCGTGGTCTTCGCCGTGTATGTCCTTCCCTACTGGGGCGGGTAGGGACTGTGGAAGGTGTGACTGGAATGACGGCGGCGGTAGGCTAAGCAGTAAGACTTCCGAGGGGGAAAACCATGAGTGACCAGCCAACGCCACGCCCCGATTCCCACGGGTCAGGTACCCATGGAACAGACGATCCGCCATCCGGCTACGAGCCGCCGCGTTTTGTGCCGCCACAGGGCTCCGACCTCCCCGCGCCGCCGCTTTACGATCCTAACCAGTACGGCGCGGGCCGGTACGGCCAGCCGGAAAACCAGGCAGGCGGGCAACACGGGGCGCCTTACGTCCAGCCGTCCAGCCCTTACGCACAAAGCACTGGCGCGTATGGCCAGCCAGCCAGCCCGTATGGACAACCCAGCCCGTACAGCCAGCCCGGCTCCTATGGGCAACCGCAGTATTACGGCATGCCGGCAGAGCCCAAGGGCCTGAGTATCGCCAGCATGGTCTGCGGTATCGCCTCAGTCATCCTTGGCTGGCTCATGATCCCGCAGGTCGCCGCGATCATCACCGGCCATCTGGCGCTCCGCCGCGAACCCTCGGGCAAGGGCCTGTCCATCACCGGCCTGGTCCTGGGATATCTGTGCTTGCTCGGCTATGGAGCGTTGTGGCTGTTCCTCGTCCTGGGGCTGATGGCGTACAGCACAAGTTACGGCTACTGAGCAGGCGCTAGGTCCCGGCGATCCGCTGTGCATGTTCGCGCTCCGCTTCGCTCAATGAGCCGGCTGCGCTCCGAAGCAGGGACCAGCGGGTTGTGATTCCATCGGGACCGCTGAGGCTGCCCGCCGCCAACGCGCTTTCTATCCGACGCCGAACCTCGTTTTCCGCCTTCGGTTCGGCCGCGAAGACCACCCTGAGCGCCACTGCGTTGCCATCCCGCTGATGGCTCGTGTGGTGCGGCGCCAGCGGGCACGGCGGCGGGTGCTCCCAGCTTCCACAAAGCTCTACGGTGATCGCGGCCCCCGCCGTCCCGGGGTCGCTTTCAGCGTCCATGAGCAGGGAAGCCTCGTGGACGTACGGTTCACGCA
>NZ_QAIQ01000590.1 GCF_003061105.1 Arthrobacter sp. HMWF013 | reverse complement strand
GTTTGCTAATATTGTCAGGTTCGAGAGTCACCTGTTGACGGACTAGTCCGTCACGGCCTCCGGCTCCCGCACTTCCAAACTTTCTGAAAGGCCGTCGTGGACGTTCTTCAAGTCATCCTGCAGATTCTCCTGGGCATCACCAGCCTTCTGCTGACCCTCCTCATCCTGCTCCACAAAGGACGGGGCGGCGGGCTGTCGGACATGTTCGGCGGCGGCATGAGTTCCGGGCTGAGCTCCTCCGGCGTAGCCGAACGGAACCTGAACAGGTTTACCGTCGTCCTGGGTGTCACCTGGGGCGTCGTCATCATCGGTCTGGGCCTGATCATGCGGTTCAGCGGCGCAGGGGACTCCTGACCCTTTAACTTAATCGCTGTCCGGCACTGCCGTGACCGGGAACTGCGAACTAAACTGTGGCTGTTGGCTCCCAACAGCCACAGTGTCGTTTAACCACAATGACGTGTAAGCAGCAATGTGCGAAGCAGCCAGGAGTCCCGATGGTACACAGTGCATCAGCGTTCCGTGGCACCCGGGTGGGTGTTACGGAAGGAGCAGGTCCGAAGAATCAGTCCGAAGCCGCCGCCGGGCAGAGAGTGCCGCGCATTCGTGTCTCCTTCTGGTGCGCCAAAGGGCACGAGACCCAGCTTGTGTTCCTCCGGTTGCCGGACGAGCAGATCCCGGCCGTCTGGGACTGCCGCCGGTGCGGGGCTCCGGCGGCCCGGGACGGCAAGGAAGCTGCCGGGCTCGAACCCCTGGAGGAAGGCTTCAAGAGCCACCTGGAATACGTTAAAGAGCGGCGCTCCGACCAGGACGCCGAAGCGGTACTGGCCGGAGCGCTGGAGAAGCTACGCGCCGGCGGCGTCCTTCCGGACGAGCTGCCGGGGAACCCGTGACGCAGCGTTTTCGTCGATAAGCCACAGTGTGCGGGACGTCCCCCGCGGACCGGCGGCAGGCACCTGCACAGGGTTGGCTCCGGCCAGCGCGAGACCCACCGCGCCGGCTTTGTCTTCGCCGGCCACCACCATCCAGACTTCCGCGGCAGTGTTGATTGCGGGGAGAGTCAGGGAGATGCGGAGCGGCGGCGGCTTGGGGGAGTTGTGGACCCCCACCACCATCCGGTCTTTTTCCCGGATCCCGGCCTGCTCCGGAAAGAGGGACGCAACGTGGGCGTCCGGTCCAACGCCAAGCAGCACCACATCCAGGCGGGGAAGTACCCCCGGGTCATCGGGCCTGTCATCTGACATATCGGCTGCGTGTTCGGCCCGGGCTGCATCCTGGAGCCTGCGCGCGTAGTCCTCCGCGGCCTCTTCCGGGCTTCCGAAGTCATCCGAGGATCCGGGCTGGTTCACCCTGGCAGCATCAACCGGGATGTGCGAAAGCAAGGCGTCGAATGCCTGCCGGGTGTTCCTCTCGGGATCCTCGGCTGCAACAAACCGCTCGTCACCCCACCAGAAATTCACCTTGGACCAGTCCACCGCCTGTGCGGCGGGCGAGTCGGCAACAGCCTTCAGGGTGCCGATGCCCACACTGCCGCCTGTCAGCACCACCGTGGCCTCGCCGTGCTTGTCCTGCACATCCACCAATTTGGTGATCAGGCGGGCCGCTATGGCAGCCATAAGTACGGAGGAATCAGGATGGATGCTTACTCTTGGCTCAACGCTCACTGGGTCGGACGCTCCTTAGATTGGTACGTGGCAGTCCAATAGTAATCACTTCACCGAAGACCTCGTCGGGGTCAAGGCGGCGGAGCTCTTCGGCGAGGCAGTCTTTGAGGCTGCGGCGGGGCAGCGAGATGCGTTGGGCCGGCTGCCCCGGTTG
>NZ_QAIQ01000589.1 GCF_003061105.1 Arthrobacter sp. HMWF013 | reverse complement strand
GAGGACACCTGGCTCGGCGACGAACGCTACATCGGCGAAGGCCAGATGGCGGAGGAGGTGGGCTCCACGGAGATGGGCCTGATCTACGTCAACCCCGAGGGGCCCATGGGCAACCCGGACCCGCTCAAGGCCGCGGCGTTCATCCGCGAGACCTTCAAGCGCATGGCCATGAACGATGAGGAGACCCTGGCGCTGATCGCCGGCGGGCACACCTTCGGCAAAACCCACGGCGCCGCCATCGCAGACGATTACGTTGGCCCCGAGCCGGAAGGCGCCGATCTGGAAACACAGGGCCTGGGCTGGCTCAGCACCTACGGGACCGGGAAAGGACCGGACACCATCACCTCCGGCCTCGAGGTCACCTGGACGGACAAACCCACCCAGTGGAGCAACCGCTTCTTCGAGATCCTGTTCGGGCACGAATGGGAGCTCGTCAAGAGCCCCGGTGGCGCCCACCAATGGGTCGCCAAGGACGGCCCGGAAATCATCCCGGACGCCCACGATCCGGCGAAGAAGCACCGGCCAACGATGCTCACCACCGACCTGTCGCTGCGCGTCGACCCCGTCTACGAGAAGATCTCCCGGCGCTTCATGGAGAACCCGGACGAGTTTGCGCTCGCATTCGCGAAGGCCTGGTACAAGCTGCTCCACCGCGATATGGGCCCGGTCGGCCCGCACATGCTCGGACCGTGGGTCCCCGCCCCGCAGCTCTGGCAGGACCCCGTCCCGGAGGTGGACCACGAGCTGGTCAACGAGCAGGACATCGCCGGGCTCAAGGCCCAGCTCCTGGACTCGGGCCTGTCCGTCTCGCAGCTCGCCGGCACGGCATGGACCTCCGCGTCCACCTTCCGCAAGACGGACAAACGCGGCGGAGCCAACGGCGCACGGATCAGGCTGGAACCCCAGCGCGGCTGGGAGGCCAGTGAGCCCGAACAGCTGGGATCTGCGCTGCAGGCGATCGAGGCGGTACAGCAGCAGTTCAACTCCGCCCAGACCGGGGGTAAGAAGGTCTCGCTTGCAGACCTGATCGTCCTCGGCGGCTGCGCGGCGGTGGAAAAGGCCGCGAAAGACGCCGGCTTCGCCGTCACCGTGCCGTTCCGGCCGGGCCGCACCGACGCCGCCCAGGACCAGACCGACGTCGAGTCCTTCCAGTACCTGCAGCCGAGGGCGGACGGTTTCCGCAACTACGTGCGCCCCGGAGGGAAGCTCCAGCCGGAGACTCTCCTGCTCGACAAGGCGTACCTGCTGGACCTCTCCGCGCCGGAGATGACAGTACTCGTTGGCGGCATGCGCGCGCTCGGCACCAACCTCGGCGGATCCACCCACGGCGTCTTCACCGACAGGCCGCAGGTGCTGACGAACGACTTCTTCGTCAATCTGCTCTCCCCGGGGACCAAGTGGAAGGCCTCGGAGACGGAGGAGGACGTCTACGAGATCACCGACGCCGCCACCGGCGAGCGGAAATGGACCGCCACAGCGGTGGACCTGGTCTTCGGATCAAACTCCCAGCTCAGGGCGCTGGCTGAGGTCTATGCCAGTGACGACGCCAAGGAGAAGTTCGTCAACGACTTCGTTGCCGCCTGGGTCAAGGTCATGGAACTTGACCGGTTCGATCTGAAGTAGGAACGGCATCCGGGCCGGCTGCCGCTGCGTCAATGACCAACGCCCCGCCCTCCGTCTGCACGGAGGGCGGGGCGTCTCGGCGTCGGGATGCCGGGAGGGCTGGTTTCAGAGATCGTCTTCGGGCCGGGCGGCGAGTATCCGGTTGGCCCTGACCTGCAGAATGCCGAGCGACTCCTGGATCAGGGGCGATGCGAGGCTGCCCTTGCGCACCGCAGCGACAATCCGGCGGGCGGGCTTCCCTTTGCCGGTAATACGCAGTCGAACAACGTTTTCGGCACTGCGCAGGGGCGCCAGCCGCGGCAGCAGTCCCACGCCCAGCCCCGCACCAACGAACGCGATCTGGGTTTCCCATTCAACGGCCTCATGGGCAATCCGCGGTGTCACCCCGACTGCCGTGAACGCCGCGGTGAACAGGGAATGGTAGGTGGAACCGGCGGCCTCGGTGATCCAGGGTTCCGACGCCAACTCTTCGAGCGTCACCGTTTCCCGCGATGCCAACGGATGGTCGGAGGGAATGATCACGTCAAGTGGATCGTCGAGCAGGACGGTCTGCTCGAAGCGCGGATCGTCCTCAAGATAGGTGTCGGACTGCATGGCGACAATGACCGCGAGATCAATTCGCTCGGCAACCAACAAATCGAAGCAGCGGTCCGGGTCGGCCTCGAGGACCTGCACCTCCAGCTGGGGGCGTGTGGAGCGCAGGGTGGCGGCCAGCGGCGCGAGCAACTGGGCTGCCGCCGTCGAGAATCCGCCAAGCCCAAAACGGGACTGCACCTGGTCGCCGGCCGCCATGGCCGCGGCGCGCAGCCTCTCCCATTCCGCAACGAGGGTGTCCGAGCCCGCCACGAGATAACGGCCCGTAGCGGTCAGCCGCACGCCCCTGCCGTCCTTCGTCAGGAGCTGCATTCCCAGCACACGCTGGAGCTCCCGCAACTGTGCGGAGACGGCGGAGGGGGAATAGCCCGTGAGCTCCGCTGTTGCGCCAACGGTGCCGCACCGGGCAAATACCCGGAGTGTTATGAGCCGTGGATCGATCATGCACCCATTGTGCACGGTTATCTCCTGAATCTTGCGCTTTTGTTGCAGATCGATCGTCCCTAATCTCATGACTACAAGGTTTTCGACGACGGCTGCACCCCCAACCCGTGGTCTCCACAAAACGCACACTTATTACCCAGCCCTTCCGGGAGGAACACATGTCTGCTCCAGTGCACATGCCGCTTAATTCACGCGGCAAACTCGCTTCCTCATTGCCTGCCGAGCAGCTGGCGGAAATCACCGCATTGTTCGATTTCCGGCGCGTGGGATATTCCCTCGATGCCCCCTTCTACACCGATCGGACGATCTTCAGCATCGACATGCAGGCAATCTTCGGCCAGCACTGGATCTTTGCCGCCAGCACCGCCGAGCTCCCGGAGCCGGGCGACTACGTCACCGTCGACTACGGTCCCCACTCCCTGATCGTGCTCCGCAATGACGACGGCGGCGTGAACGTCCTGCACAACGTGTGCCGTCACCGCGGCGCCCGCGTCCTCACCGAACCCGCGGGGACAACGGGAAACCTGGTATGCGGCTACCACTCCTGGACCTACTCCCCCGACGGCAATCTGATCCATGCCTCGGCACCGGGGGAAACGAAGTTCGACAAGGGCTGCTTCGGCCTCAAGCGCGCCCACAGCCGCGTGTTCGCCGGACTCATCTTCGTCTGCATTGCCGACGAACCGCCGACGGATTTCGACGAAACGGGAAAGATCTTCGAGCCTTACCTCGCGCCCCACGATCTGTCGAAGACGAAAGTCGCCTACCAGCAGAACATCATCGAGGAGGGCAACTGGAAGCTCGTCATGGAGAACAACCGTGAGTGCTACCACTGCGATGGCCACCCGGAACTCGCCTGTTCCCTCTTTCCCACCTGGGGCCTGACGGAGGGCCTTGTCCCGCCCCACCTCGAAGAAGTGTGGGACCGCAACAAGGAAGCTCAGTCCTCACTCGAGGAGCGTTGCCGCCGCTATGGCCTTCCCTACGAAGTGGTCGAGGAGCTCGACACCCGCATCGCGGGCATCCGCATCTCACGGGAGTCGCTCGACGGTGACGGCGAATCGTTCTCGCCCGATGGGCACAGGCTCTCCAAGAAGCTGCTCGGCGACCTGCCGGACTTCCGCCTCGGCCGCTGCTCGATGCACCTGCAGCCCAACAGCTGGTTCCATTTCCTCGGGGACCACGTCATCACCTTCGCCGTCTTCCCCGTCAACGAACACCAGACACTGGTACGCACCACCTGGCTGGTGGCTGACGATGCCGAGGAAGGCGTCGATTACGACCTGGAGAAACTCACCTACACCTGGAAGCAGACCAATCTGCAGGACAAGGCGTTCGTGGAGCTGTGCCAGAAGGGCGCCGGCAGCCCCGCCTACGAGCCCGGCCCGTACATGAAGAGCGAATACCAGGTCGAGGCGTTCATCAACTGGTACGTGCAGCGTGTGCAGGAGCACTTGGCATGATTGAACTCCGCACCGTCACGGCAATCCAGGAACCACAGCGCATCCGCGGTCTTGAGATGCCGTGGAACAGGGTGATGGGCAGCACCGAGGGACCCGCCAGCGCCGCCCGCGCGTTGGGTCCCTGGCATCCGCAGGAGTTCATGGCCGAATGTGTCGAGACCGTTCCCGAGGCCGGCGGCATGATGACCTTTGTGTTCCGCCGTTCCGACGGTGCCCCCCTGGCGTTCCGTCCGGGCCAGTACGTCAACGTCGCCTTTCCCGTGAACGGTGAGGACCAGGACGCGGTGGACCGCAGCTACTCGCTGTCCAGTTCGCCCACCCAGCCGTGGACCTTCAGCATCACCGTCAAAAGCGACCCCACGGGCCTGGTCTCACCGTGGGTGCACGGGAACGTCAAACCCGGCACCGTCCTCGAGATGCTCGGACCGGTCGGGGCATTCCACCTGCCCGACGCCGACCGGCGGGCCCGGTACCTCTTGCTGGCCGCCGGCGCAGGCATCACCCCCATCATGTCGATGGTGCGGACCATCCACTCCCTGCCCGGGCAGGCCGACGTCGTGGTGCTCTATCACGGATCAGCGGCCGGTGACTTTGCGTTCCACCAGGAGTTGGCCTACATCGCCTCCGTGGACTCGCGCGTCAAGGTCTTCTACTCCCTGGGCGACCGCAGCCAACCCGAGGGCTGGGAGGGGCTCACCGGAAGGCTGACGGCGGCCATGCTCGATGCGGTGGCCCCCGATGCCAACGGCCGCCAGGTCTACGCCTGCGGCCCCGAGGGTTACCTGAACACCGCCACCGAGCTCCTCGGGAAGGTCGGCGTCGACGACACCTCCATCAACGTGGAATTCTTCTCTGGAGACCGCCAGACGCTCCTCGAATACCAGGCGGAGCTCGCGCTTGCCGTGGACATTGCGGAGGAAATCGCCGAGGAGATCGCCGATTCCGCCGAGGACTACTACGAAAGCCAGCCCACCGCGTTCGGGCTCTACGAGCCCGGCTACGACGCCGAGGGAACCCTGAAGGCCACCGGAATGCCGCTGGAAACCGTCGACCCGGACGCATCCTGTCCCGAAGCCCCCGACGGCGGCGCAGACGGTGCGCCGGAGGCCGGGTCCCCCGATGCCGCGAGCTTCGACACGGTGGGAACGGGAAGCCTCACACTGTCCTTCATGCGCACCGGCATCAATGTGCGCATCGACCCCACCGATCACATCCTCGGGGTGGCCCAGCGTGCGGGCGTCAGGATCGGCGCGAACTGCAAGGAAGGCATGTGCGGCTCCTGCAAGATCGTCAAGCTTTCCGGTGAGGTCGACATGAACCACCAGGGCGGGATCCGGGCACGTGAAATCGATGCAGGCAAGTTCCTGCCCTGCTGCTCCACCGCGCAGACCGACCTGGTCATCGATGCCTAGCCGCCTGCTCTAGGCCGGACAGCTTCAGGTTGACCCCGATTTGCTTCACGAATTTTCAATCTCCAACCCCATAGGAGCCATTCAATGTCAGGTAACAAAGCCGTTGCATACAAGGCGCCGGGGATCGTCGAAATCATCGATACCCCCTATCCCACCTTTGAACTGCAGGCCGGTCCCGGCGTCAACCCCGTCAATGTCGGCCGGAAGGTCCCGCACGGGGTCATCCTGCGCACCGTGAGCACCAACATCTGCGGCTCGGACCAGCACATGGTCCGCGGCCGCACCACCGCCCCTGCCGGGCTCGTCCTGGGGCACGAGATCACCGGGGAAGTCATCGAGACCGGGCCCGACGTCGAATTCATCAAGGTCGGGGACATCGTCTCGGTCCCCTTCAACATCTCCTGCGGGCGCTGCCGGAACTGCAAGGAAGGCAAGACCGGAATCTGCCTGAACGTGAACCCGGACCGTCCCGGGTCCGCCTACGGCTACGTGGACATGGGCGGCTGGGTCGGCGGGCAGGCGGAGTTCGTCCTGGTTCCCTACGCGGACTGGAACCTGTTGCGGTTCCCCGATCGGGACCAGGCCCTGGAGAAGATCATGGACCTGACCATGCTCTCGGACATCCTCCCCACCGGTTTCCACGGGGCCGTCACAGCAGGTGTCGGCGTCGGGTCCACCGTCTACGTTGCCGGGGCCGGGCCCGTAGGGCTTGCCGCGGCGGCCAGCGCCCAACTGCTGGGGGCGGCGGTGGTCATCGTGGGTGATCTCAATGAGGACCGCCTGGCCCAGGCCCGGTCCTTCGGCTGCGAAACCGTCAACGTGGCCAACGGCGACCCGGCTGACCAGATCGAGCAGCTTCTCGGCGTCCGCGAGGTCGACGCCGGTATCGACGCCGTCGGTTTCGAGGCCCGCGGACACGGCCACGGCGCCGGAGCCCAGGAGGCGCCGGCCACCGTGCTCAACAGCCTGATGGACCTCACCGCCGCCGGCGGTTCCGTGGGCGTTCCCGGCCTTTATGTCACCGGGGATCCGGGTGCCGCGGACGCGGCCGCCCAGAAGGGCAGCCTGTCCCTGTCCCTGGGCACCGGCTGGGCGAAGTCCCTCTCCTTCACTACCGGCCAGTGCCCGGTGATGAAGTACAACCGGCAGCTGATGATGGCCATCCTGCACGACAGGATCCACATCGCCAAGGCGGTCAACGCCACCGCCATCTCACTCCAGGATGCCCCGCGCGGGTACGCGGAATTCGATGCCGGCGCCGCCACGAAGTATGTCCTGGACCCGAACGGCTACCTCAGCAGCAACTAGCTCCAGGTAAAGGAACGGGTTCACTCCAGGCAGGCACAAGCGGTCGGTGCACCATCCGGAACATGCTGGTGGCGCACCGGCCGCGCCGCCTTTAACTGAAGCGCCGAAACTAAAGCGCCGGCCGCCGTCGTACTGAACTTACGGGCGTTGTGCCTTGCCTGCCCAGCAACGCGACGGTTGACCGTCGGCACGTCGCAGGCTTTCGCCGGGTGGAATCGGCTTTCTTGGAATAACGGCGTACGTCAAACTCCCGCCACCGCTCAGTACGCTTTGACCCGCTGTTCCACAACGAGATGGATCAGGGCGAAGACACCCTCATCCTCGATGGCGGCCAGGGCGGCGTCGAGCGCGGCCGGAACGTCCTTGTCCTCGGTGACGGTGATCCCGAAACCGCCGAACGCCTTGGCCATCAGGCCGAAGTCCGGATTCTTCAGCTGGGTCCCGGAGACACGGGCCGGATAATGCCGCTCCTGGTGGGTGCGGATGGTCCCGTATTCCTGGTTGTCCATGACGATGACCAGGGGCGTGGCCCCGTACTGTGCAGCGGTGGCCAGCTCCTGGCCGTTCATGAGGAACTCCCCGTCCCCGGCAATTGTGACCACGCGGCGCCGGGGTTCGGCCAGGGAGGCTGCGATGGCCGATGGTACCGAATAGCCCATCGAGCCGTTACGGGCGCTGATCATGGAGGCGTAGCGGCGGGTGGGAAAGTAGCGGTGGGCCCAGTTGGTGTGCTCACCCGCACCGAACGTCACCATCGCATCCTCTGGCAGCCTCGGAACCAGATTGGCCATCAGAGTGTCCATCCTTGCCTGCCCTGCTGCCGGCGAAGCCGGCGGCAGCGCGGCGAACCGCTCCTGCTCCCCCCGCATCCGGTTGGTCCAGGCCTTCCACTCTTCCTTCGCCGGCAGGTCGATTTCCACCAACTCGCGGACGAAGGCCTCGGGCTTGGCCAGGATCTGCCGCGAAACGGGCCCTGAGCGGCCACGGAGTGAGGGGTCCACCGTGACCAGGAAGTTCTTTTTGTTCCAGTCCTGCCGGCAGACGAAGCCGTCCGTGACCACGTCGCCGGGCACTGTCCCCACAAACACCAGCAGGTCGGTTTCCTCCAGCAGATCGTACGTGGGGCGGGGACGGCCATAGCCAATGGGTCCTACATAAGACGGCGAATCGAAGGACACTGTCCCCTGCGTCCGCCATTCAGCGACTGCCGGGATATGGTGCCTTTCCAGCCACCCCGTCAGCTGGTCGGCGGCTTCCTGCGTCCAGTCGTTGCCGCCGGTGACGAACAGCGGTGTGCGTGACTCCTTCAGGGCGGCTTTCAGGGCAACGGCATCGGTGCTGCTCATGCCGCCGGCCGCAACCGGGATAACGGGATGCAGGGCCGGATCGATCTGCTGGCGGATGATGTCTTCCGGCAGGCCCACCACCACGGGCCCCGGACGTCCGCTCATGGCCGCAAACATGGCCTCGGCCACAATCTCGGATGCCCGCTCCGCATGATCGAGGACCATGACGCGTTTTGCCCCGGTATCGAACCACGCCTTGATATCGAACTCCTGGAACGCCTCGCGGTCCCGGTGCGCGAACGGGATAAGGCCAACGAACAGCAGCATGGGTGTGGAGTCCTGCCAGGCCGTGTGCAGCCCAACGTGCGCGTTCGCTGCGCCGGGCCCCCGGGTCACCATGGCTATGCCGGGACGCTGGTGCATCTTGCCGTCGGCCTCAGCCATGTAAGCGGCGCCGCCTTCATGCCGGCAGACCACGGTTTCAATGTCCGAGTTATGCAGGCCGTCCAGGACGTCCAGGAAGCTCTCCCCGGGAACCACGTAGCTTCGCTCGATGCCGTGGGCCACCAGGGAATCAACAATCACATGCCCGGCCGACGTGCTGGCGGGGAGGGCGTTGGCTGCGGTCAGGGTTTCTTCAGTTTCAGTTCTCATGTGCTTTTCTTGGCTGTTCGGAGTGGTGGGCATTCGTCTACCTAAGGCTGGCGAGGCCTACTTGATGGGTGTCCGGTTGGCGATGACGGGGGCGCTGCCGGTGAAGCCTTCACGGGCCTGGGCGATGTCGCGGATGCGGTGGCGGCAGGCGTACCAGCCGGCGACCATGAGGGCTGAGGCGATGGCGGTGACGAGCATGGTCAGGGGTGAGTCGATGAAGACCATGATCAGGACGCCGGCGAGGAAGAGCAGGGAGAGGTAGCTGGTGTAGGGGGCGCCGAACATGCGGAAGGAGGGGCGTTCGAGCCAGCCTTTGTCTGCCCAGCGTTTGAGTTGGATCTGGCAGAGGACGATGGTTGCCCAGGTCATGACGATGCCGACGGAGGCGACGTTCAGGACGATTTCGAAGGCCTGGGCGGGGACGAGGTAGTTCAGGGGGACGCCGAGCAGGGACACGGCGGCGGTGATGGCGATGCCGCCGTAGGGGACGCCTGCTTTGTTCATGCGGGAGGCGAATTTGGGGGCGGAGCCGTTCACTGACATGGAGCGCAGGATCCGGCCGGTGGAGTAGAGGCCGGCGTTGAGGGAGGACAGGGCGGCGGTGAGGACTACGAGGTTCATGATGACGTCGACGCCTTGGATGCCGATGGAGCCGAAGAAGGTCACGAAGGGGCTGACGCCTTTTTCGTAGGAGGTGTAGGGCAGGAGCAGGGCCAGGAGGATGACGGAGCCGACGTAGAACACGGCGATGCGGAAGACCACGGAGTTGATGGCTTTGGGCATGATTTTTTGGGGGTTTTCGGTTTCGCCGGCGGCGGTGCCGACCAGTTCGATGGAGGCGTAGGCGAACAGGACGCCCTGCATGAGGATGATCATGGGGAGCAGGCCGTTGGGGAAGATCCCGCCGTTGTCCGAGAGGAGGCTCAGGCCTACCTGCTGGCCGTCCACGGGGGTGCCGAAGATGACGAAGTATGTGCCGACCACCAGGAAGATGACCAGGGCGGCGACCTTGATCAGGGCGAACCAGAATTCCATCTCGCCGAAGACCTTGACGGAGACCAGGTTCAGGGCGAGGACCACCAGGAGGGCGGTCAGGGCCCAGGCCCATTGCGGGACGTCGGCCATCCAGGGGATGTAGTTGCCGAAGAAGTTCATGTACAGGGCGGCGGCGGTGATGTCCACGATGGTGGTGGTGGCCCAGTTGATCCAGTAGAACCAGCCGGAGACGAACGCGGCTTTCTCGCCGAAGAATTCGCGGGCGTAGGAGACGAACGAGCCCGAGGAGGGCCGGTGGAGTACCAGTTCGCCCAGGGCCCGGAGGATGAGGAAGGCGAAGAAGCCGCAGACTGCGTAGGCGATGACCAGCGAGGGGCCTGCGGCGTTGAGGCGGCCGCCGGCGCCGAGGAACAGGCCGGTACCGATGGCCCCGCCGATGGCGATCATCTGGATCTGCCGGGGTTTGAGGTTCTTGTGGTAGCCCTGGTCTTCCGCGTGCAGGGCAGTCTCGGACGCGTGCGCGTGGCCGCCGTC